>NZ_JBAVFI010000800.1:0-1513 GCF_049588175.1 Mesobacillus sp. | reverse complement strand
CGGATATTGAGGAATGGATTAATAAGTGGTTTCAGGGTTATGGACATATTCAGGTACGGCACCGTTCGGGTGATGAGCTTATATTCCTCGGAGAGGGTTATGCCACTGCCTTTGTAACCGCGTTCTTCATAAGTCGTATATGGAAGTTTGAGAACAATAAGCCTTATTTTGGACTGGCTTTTGGCAGCATAAATAAAAGTATAGAGGAAATCGATATTGAAAAATGGATTCATCCAGTAGTGAAACAAGCAAGGCTGGCAAATGATTTCTTGAAAAAGCAAAAGGAAAGGGAGACATTTCATTTTGACTTGAACGGAAACATGCATGAGTATGAGCTAGTAACGTTGCTAAATGGCATGCTAAAACTGCAGAATGCTTTAAGCCAGCAGCAAACAGATGTCCAGCGGCTGGTTTGTTCCCTGTACTTGGTATATGAAAAGCAAAATTTGATCGCAGAACTGCTTGAAAGGTCAGCGCCTACTATATATAGTCACTTTAAAAAGGGCCATAGCGAACTCGTGCTTGGCAGTTATCGTAAAATTTCCAGTGTATTGGCTTCGCTTCAGGCAAAGGAGTTTAGGGATTCGACGGAGTGTAATCCGGAATTGCTCGAAGAAAATATCAGAAACCATGTAAAGGGTAAGTTGAAAGATGTATTTAATTTATAGGCTGTAACTGCAGAAAGGGGTCGGCATGCTTTTATTAAGTTTAATCATTGCGCATTTATTAGCGGATTTTTACCTGCAGACAGATCACATGGTTCAGGACAAACTCAAGAATATTAAAAAGCATTTGTTTCATCATTTATTTGTAAATGTTGTCGTTCTGTCTTTAGCCTGGTATTTGCAAAGTCCGGAGTCGGACCCTTTATTAGCGATCATTTGGCCAGTGCTTTTTATTACAGGTACACATTTTTTAATTGACCTGCTAAAGATTAAGGTTGTCGATCAATATACCAACAGTGAAAACTTAGGTAAATTATGGTTTTTTGTCATTGACCAGTTATTGCATTTGTTGATGATTTTAATAGCTTTGCAGTTATTTTATAAGATCTCGCTAGTTTCTGTTCTTTATAGACTTTCAGAACTCCTCCTGGGAGAAGGGGGCGAAATCGATAACCTAAACATAATTTTGTTCCTTGCGATCATCTTGATATTAGGAACCACTGTGAGCGGACATATTATCAGAATTCTGCTTGGATCATTGCCAGGACAGCTTTTAACTTTTGAGGGCAAATATACGTTTAAAAATGACCTGAAGGAAACGGATTACCCTAAAAACAGCAATGGTGAAAGAGGGCTGTCAGAGCAATACAGTTATATGATCTTCAACAAGCATGATTTATCCCGTGGGAAACTGATTGGTTATATAGAACGCCTGCTTGTCATCCTGCTTACATACTATGGATCTTACCCGGCAATTGCCTTCATCGTGACAGCCAAATCTATCGCCCGTTTTAAACAGATGGATGACCGCGACTGGGCTGAATATTTTTTACTGGGAACATTAACAT
>NZ_JBAVFI010000799.1:0-4396 GCF_049588175.1 Mesobacillus sp. | reverse complement strand
AGTTAAACAACCTTTATGTTTTAAAAGAAGTGGCAGATGCCCTTCTTTTTTTATAGGCTGTTTTTGCACCAATTGTTGATTTGATGATGAAGTTGTAATCGGATACTTATCAAACTTTGCGGGGTATCTTTTCTTAGTATTTTTTGAATTGCATTTAGGGATTAAATGAAAAAATTATCTTGAACAATTCATTCTTAATAAGAAAAACAGGCAGTCCAGGAAAAAAAGGCGACTAAAACCATAGGATTTAAAATAAATTATAGTGTTCTCCTTTACTGACAACAAGAAAGGATGATTCTACTGTGACGAAATTATTTGGTACAGATCCCTCATTTTATCCTTCTCCTCGATCAGCTATGGACGCACCACCCGAAAATCTAGCTTATGTAGCATTGTTAGATCCAGACGCCATTGGTGTTGTTGATCTTGATCCCGCCTCCCCTTCATACGGAAAACTAATTTATAAACTTGGTTTACCGGGTGCTGGGGATGATGAGCTTCACCATTTTGGCTGGAATGCCTGCAGCTCAGCTCTTTGCCCAACTGCATTTCATCCACAGCTGGAAAGGAGGTATCTAGTTCTTCCCGGCATCCGTTCTTCACGTATATATATCGCTGATACAAAGCCTGATCCTCGCAAACCAAGAATCATCAAAACGATTGAGCCTGAAGAGATTAAAAAACGAACTGGCTACAGCCGCCTTCACACTGTTCACTGTGGACCAGAAGGTATTTTCATAAGTGCCCTCGGTGCAGCCGAAGGTGATGGCGGACCTGGCGGCATACTCTTGCTTGATCATTTCAATTTTAATGTATTGGGTGCCTGGGAAATGGATCGAGGTCCACAGCACTATGCATATGATTTCTGGTGGCATATTGCACATGATGTGACCGTATCAAGCGGTTGGGCAACCCCGGATTTATTTGAAAACGGCTTAAAATTGGATGCGTTATTACAAAGAAAATATGGTCATAGTCTCCATTTCTTTGATAGCCGCACCAGAAGCCATGTTCAGGAGATTGATTTCGGTGATCAGCATCAAATGGTCCTTGAATTGAGGCCTGCCCATAATCCTCGCAAGACATATGGTTTTGCAAGTGTAGTCATAGATGTGACGAATCTTGCGAGTTCCATTTGGGTATGGTATCGCGAAGACGGGAAGTGGGAGGCAAAGAAAATTATAGAAATTCCAGCTGTCCCGACACCAGCTGAAGAGCTCCCTCCTGCTTTAAAGGATATTGGAGCTGTTCCACCATTAGTAACGGACATGGTCCTCTCGCTTGACGACAAATATTTATATGTAAGCTGTTGGGGAACCGGAGAATTAATTCAATATGATGTCAGTGACCCATTTAACCCTAAGCTAGTCGATACTGTTAAAATTGGCGGAATAGCCTCACCAATTCCCCACCCATCTGGTAAGCAAATCACAGGAGGGCCGCAGATGGTGGAATTGAGCCGGGATGGAAAGCGGGTGTATTTTACCAACTCTCTGTATAAGGCGTGGGATGAACAATTTTATCCGGGTGGAATCCAGGGAGCTATGGTAAAGGTGAACGTAAAACCAGAGGGTGGCATGGAAATTGATACTGACTTCCTTATTGAGTTCGAAGGAATGAGAGCTCATCAAATCAGGCTCGAAGGCGGCGATTGCTCTACAGATACTTTTTGCTATCCGTGAATCGGGAGTGAATGCAAATGGAAGCTTTATTTTCCCATGAAAGCCAGATGGCCGCAGCCGCTCTCCTTGGTGCATTCCATGGGATAAACCCTGCAATGGGCTGGTTATTCGCAGTATTTTTAGCCATTCATAGGAATCAAAAACGTGTATTGTTTTATGCAATCATTCCAATTGCCACAGGCCAAGTGTTAGGAGACGGGATTGTCATTGCAGCTCAGACATTTGCTCGATTCCATTTGCCTGCTGGCACTGTTCACTTATCTATAGCTGCATTCATCGTTGTTTATGGTTTTTACAGGCTGTTTCGGTATTACCGCCATTTCAAGTGGGCTGGCGGATTGAACGTAGGCTATGGGCAACTTATCCTCTGGTCATTCCTGGCCTCATCCACACATGGATCTGGGCTGTTATTTGCGCCATTTATTCTTGAAGCTTCAAGCATCATAGACCTTGTGCCCCTATGGATTGTGCATGAAATGGCTATGTTAACTTCCATGACTGTTATTTCCCTTTCAGTCTATCATTTAGGAATAGCGAAATTTAAAAAGTATCTAGTCAATTTTGAATTAGTCTGGGCCATTCTTTTAATTGCAGTGGGGGCTGTTTTATTCATAATGGGCGGTGGTCTGGGCCAAGAGCATATTCATTGATTTAAAGAGGAAAAGAAAAGGTGCTGAATTTTTCATTCAGCACCTTTTGTCATTTTAATTTGAAACAGCTTTATTATTGAATATATTGCTTATAGGGTTTAATAGCATCGCGCCAATTGCCTGAATGAGCGTTTTGACAATCACCTGTCCTAAAATGGCTGCAGGCACTGCTTCCCAGGGAAGGAAATTTGCGCCTAGTGGACTTAAGCCAATAACGACAAAAATAACGGAATCAAGCAGCCCGCCTACCAAGCCGCTGTAAAAAACTCTCCAGCTCATTGGCAGCTTCAACCTTGTGTAAATTTCAGTGTCAGTCGTTTCCGCTACTGCAAAGCTCAATGCGGAAGCAAATACAATTAAAAGTGTGTCTCCCAGGATGAAAGAAACAATAGCTGAAAGAATAAGAGCTGCACCGATGAACAGATATGTTTTAGCACGGCCATACATATTCTGGACAAGGTCACGGAATATAAAAGTAGCACCAATGAGCAATGTTCCCATTGGCACAATGAACATTCCTAAATGAAGCGGCGCAAATGCCGCTGTTATAACATTAGCAGTAATGATTGAAATTAAATATAAAAAGATTCTCATCATATTCCCTCCTATTAATCTATACTCCTCTTTTGTTTCCCCAGATATACGTGTGCAGTTGAGGCAGCACTCTAACGTTTTTCAGGTCGTGGTCCTGCATTGCTTTATTGACAAGCCATTCATATTTATCAAGTAAGCTTGAAACTAACCTGTCATTTTCTGCTGTCGTAATATCATCATTTCCAACCTGTAAAAAGAATGGAATTTCTGGATAACGCATGTGGATTGTTTTGGCATACTCATAGTCTGCATCATTAAAGACTACGACCTTCAAGCTGACATTTTGGACTGTCTGGTGCTTAACACGATCAATGATACTATCCAAAATTTTGTAGTCCGTAATCATCCCTGAACTTGGCGGTTTGGGAGAAAGGGTCAGTTCATCAATTTGTAAAAACCAATCCTGCCACCTGCTGCCCTGGGTCTCCAGACAAATTTTTATATTTTTCTCTTTTAACAAAGCTATCAAACTAGATAAATTGGTTAAGAGAGCTGGGTTTCCGCCTGATATCGTTACATATGAAAAACCCTCGCCGCCAAGCAACTGCAATTGAGCCCATATTTCCTCGGCGGTCATCTGAGTGATCAGATCTTTCCCAGACCCATCCCATGTAAAAGAAGAATCGCACCATGCGCACGAGTAGTCACAGCCTGCGGTTCGCACAAACATGGTCTTCTGTCCTATAACCATCCCTTCACCCTGGATGGTTGGACCAAATATTTCGATAACTGGTATCTTACTCAAGCTCCATCCACTCCCGTCTTGCTTCGGCATAGCTTGTCGGAGTTTCATAGAGGCGAACGAACTCCACTTTCGCGCCATCATATTGATTCTGTCTTTCTATAAGGGCTTCCGCCATTTTTTCATAAATCCAAACCACCATATTTTCAGCAGTTGTATTCATCGGAGGAAGTGTTTCATTTAAGTATTTATGATCTAGATAGATTTCAATTTTCGACTTCCAAATTTCTTTAATATCGCCAAAGTCGATCATCAGGCCACGCTCATCGACAAAGCCGCTCAGCCCAAAAATAACTTTATAGGTATGACCGTGCAGATTCTTGCACTTCCCTTCATAAGCATGAAGGTGATGGGCAGAATCAAAGGTAAATTCCTTGCTGACGAGCACACGTTTTGAATGATATTTTAACTGTTCTCTCTTAATATCATGATCTATTTTTTGAAGCTGCTCTACAATACGGAAACCGAACATGATTAAACAGCTCCTTCCAAGAACTCATCAAGCCCTTTTTTTCTCAGCAGACAGGCCGGGCAAACTCCACAGCCGTCTGCGATGATGCCATTATAGCAAGTTAAGGTTTTGGTACGGACAAATTCAAAAGCACCCAGTTCATCTGCGAGCTTCCAGGTCTCCGCTTTATTCAGCCACATCAAAGGCGTGTGTATGACAAAATTTTTATCCATTGAAAGGTTCAATGTGACGTTCAACGACTTAATGAAAATATCCC
>NZ_JBAVFI010000798.1:0-2292 GCF_049588175.1 Mesobacillus sp. | reverse complement strand
ACCAGTATCATTTGATAAGGTGCTGATCCGTGTGTCGGATCGCTACAAGCTGGAAATGCACATTGATACAGACGAAGCGAATGCAGGACTTGTTTTTCCTGGCAAGGAAGGTCGTCTGGAGAAATATGGTGAACGCCGATGATCGATCGCAGCATGATTGAAACGATCGTACTGGAAGTCATACGCGCGCTCGAAAGTGAAGGGAAAACGGAGGTCACATCTGATCAGCCGAAACTGCTGATTGTTGGTGATGCCTCGTGGATTTTTGAAAATACATTAGAAAAATTAAAGCAGAATTGGGACCTGAATTTTGCCAGGGAACCAAAGATAGAAGATTGTGAGTCTGTCGAACATATCATTTTCTTTCGAGCCAGTCAGGACCTGATCGTAAAAGGGGCTTTAGGAATCGCGGATACACCTGATAGCATCCTCCTTGCTCACTGTCTATTGACAGGGAAGAAAGGAACGATTGTACCGGAACCAACCATTGAAGAGCATCTGCTGGCAAAAAAAGGACCGATTTCAGTGAACAAGTACCTCCAAAAGCTGCTTAACTATGTCAAAGAATTAAACGGCTTTGGGGTCAAGGTTGAAAGTATCGACGACTTTGCCAATCGCGGCAAGGGCAGTCACAAAGCTGAATCAGTTCCGCAGCATCAGCCTGCATCAACCAATGCCGGCAAGAAAAAACTTCTGACGCAGCGGGACGTACAGGATACAACGGCAGATCAAATCTTCGTCTGCAAAAATACGATCATCACTCCCTCTGCACGGGACGCTGCGAGAGAGCTAGGCAAAAGCATCATTGTGGCAGAGTAAAAGGAGCAATGTGAAATGCAAATAGGAACAGTAGTAGGCAATGTATGGGCAACGAGAAAAGAAGATGAACTGACCGGGCTGAAATTCCTTGTCGTCCAGCCGGAATATCCGGATGGATCAGCATGTGAGATTCCGTTTGTCGCAGTAGACAAAATCGGTGCAGGCGTGGGCGATAAAGTGCTTGTCACAAGAGGAAGCGCAGCAGCCAATATGTCATCTGATACAAAGCTGCCAATCGATGCCTTGGTAGTAGGAATTATTGACTCGATTGATGTAGAGAAAGGTGGTTGGACTCGTGGGTAGAGCATTAGGAATGATTGAAACACGCGGATTGATTGGTTCGATTGAAGCTGCAGATGCAATGCTGAAGTCAGCGGACGTCAGCCTTTTAAGACAGGAAAAGGTAGACGCGGCGCTTGTGACCGTGTTAATCCAGGGTGATGTTAGCGCTGTTCAGGCAGCAGTGGAAGCAGGAAGTGCCGCAGCGGCAAGAGTAGGAGAGCTAGTTTCTGCTCACGTCATTCCACACCCTGATGAAGAAGTAGGAAAAGTTTTATTTACGGATAAAAAAGAGGAAGCGCCAAAGCCTGCAGAGCCTGTTGTGAAGCAGGAAGAGACTGTAAGCACTGAGACTGCACTCACGCCGCCTGAAGAAACGACAGTCGAAGAAAATACGACTGCTCCTCAAAAGCCAGGAAAAAAGAACCCTCCAAAAGAATAATGTGGTTCTGGGAATAACAACAGAGAGCTTCATTCTCCATTAGAAAAGATAGGCAGGAGGAAGATCAAATGGGATTCAAACGGAAGAAGATTGCTGTAATCGGCGCTGGTTTTACCGGAGCGACAGCAGCACTTATGCTTGCCCAGAAAGAGCTTGGGGATGTCATCATTGTCGACATCCCATCTCAGAGCAATCCGACTAAAGGGAAGGCACTGGATATGCTTGAAGCCAGCCCCGTACAGGGATTCAGCGTCAATATCACAGGCACATCCAGCTATGAAGACATCGGTGGGGCAGATTTGGTGTTGATCACCGCTGGATTGCCGCGCAAACCCGGCATGAGCCGTGACGACCTTGTGGCAACGAATGAAAAAATTATGATCGATGTCTCGCAGAATATTAAAAAATATGCACCAGACAGCGTGATTATTGTGCTGAGCAACCCGGTGGACGCGATGACCTATGTATGCCAGAAAACGACTGGCTTTCCAAAGAACAGAGTCATTGGCCAGTCAGGCGTACTCGATACAGCGCGATTCAATACATTCGTCGCCCAGGAGCTTAACGTTTCAGTCGAGGATATCTCAGGCTTTGTTCTAGGCGGCCACGGAGACGACATGGTTCCGCTCGTGCGCTATTCTTACGCAGGAGGAATTCCACTTGATAAAATCCTGCCTGCTGAACGCATCGAAGCGATTGTGGAAAGAACACGCAAGGGCGGCGGAGAGATTGTCAATCTCCTCGGACAGGGA
>NZ_JBAVFI010000797.1:0-1713 GCF_049588175.1 Mesobacillus sp. | reverse complement strand
GTCTGCGTCTAACTCTATGAAACCCCATAAATTGGTTGATTAAAAGATTGATAGTGTGGGAATACTATAACCAACAACAACACAACAAGGAGGTCGGTGAAAATGGATCATATTATTGAATTTATGAAAGAAGACGGTTTTGAGCTGAATGGTTACCTTTCACAGCTCTTTGAAAAAATGTCTGATAATGAAGATAAACAAGAAAGCTGATCCTGAAACGCTGATCAGCTTTTATTCTGTCTAAAAACTTCCTCAAAACTCCTCAATTTTTCTTTCCTCACGTTATATAATTTTTTCAAAGGGAACTATAATTAATATTGGAGGTGCTCAAATATGTCATTTCAATTTGCAGAAGAAAATGGTCGTTTCGTAGTGAAGGATGCGCAGGGATTAGAGGTTGGCGAGGTTACTTTTAGCCGGGATGGAGAAGACGTGATTGTCATCGATCATACGGGATTGGATCCAGCCCAGCGTGGACAAGGGCTTGCGGAGGAACTTGTGCGCCATGTGGTTGAAAAAGCAAAGAATGAAGGATTGAAAATTGTTCCTTTATGCTCCTACGCTAAAAAAGAATTTGAAAAGAAAACGGAATACAAAGAGGTTCTAGCAGAAAAATAACCTTCGGGCTGCCCGAAGGTTTTTCTATAAATTGGGAGGGTTAAAAGGTTGATAGAATGGGAATATTATAATTAACAAGCTAGTAAATAGAGGAGGAAAGAAAATGAAACAGATAACGGAATTTATAAATGAAGAAGGCTTTGAGCTGAAGGGTTACCTTTCCGAGTTATTTGAAAAAGTGTCTGATGATAAGAACGAAGAACGCTGATTACGCGACCATAGCTGATCAGCGTTTTTTTATGTTCATTTTTATAATGGCCGCCAAAGCCTATTGTTATGTTATTTTTAGAATGATTCCCAAAGCCTATTGAGTGCCCGTCACACCAATCTTCTTGAAGGGATTGGCGATTGAATATTGAGAATAGATCCTGCAATAACCAAGAACCTATCCTGTATGAATAGACTCTTTCCACGTCAATTCCCAGACTCATAAAAAGCCAAATTAAGTGCGACATTTGTTGGATAAAATCCTTCGTTTTGAATGATTAACATATAGTTGCTGTCAAATTGAAGGATTCTTTCGTAGGATGTCGATTCGATAGGATTGCCGCCCTGAGAAAAGGCGTATCTAGGGATCATCGTTTCTTCCATCACCGTTCCGCCGTGGATGTTTGAAGGGTTTTTGTAAAATGAAGTAGCTGCCTGTATCTTCGAGCGGTCGTCGAGGTTGATGGTGGGAAGTTTTCTGTTTCCGTGCGTGAAGCCGGGATTTTTCAGCAACTTAATCCCTAATTGCTCAGACCCACTCACAATTCTCCGATCCGTAATATGCGTAATCGTGTCCTTGCCTGTCGTTATTTGAATATTGAGGCTCTGCCCAGGGGGAATGGTGGTCCGATGGGAAAGAGTGAATGCTTGGCCTGCAAAGACAAAACCTAGCCAATAAGGCATATTGCTGAAGGGAATACTTGTTAGTGCCATGTCAAATCACCTCGAAAACTCGAATGTTTACAGGGTATTCTTTCGTATTGGCATAAATGGTCAGGTCTTCATTAGGGTCCAGGTCATAAACAATAATTTCGGCTGGAGTATTGAAGACATAATTTCCTTTTTCGATTGAAAAATTAGGGTCCGAGGAATGATATATATAAGTAG
>NZ_JBAVFI010000796.1:0-1710 GCF_049588175.1 Mesobacillus sp. | reverse complement strand
TTATATCAGCAGATAATTTCTATGTAAACAAAGAATTCAAATAAAAATAATAAGGAAGTGACCAATTTGCAGAGGGGGACGGTTCACTTGTTCCACTTTGGAACACGAGAACCGTCCCCATATTCACATAAAACTCATCTTGTCTGCCAGCTCGGGAAAATCAATAAATGGATTTCGGTTTCCTTGTATATAGTAAATCGCCTGGTTCCGGTGTTTTTCGTATAGTGTAGGAGGGAATTCTTGATTCCAGCGTTTCAGCAGTTCAAGATCCACCTGCACCCTGAATTCCTCTTTGATCATTTTTGGATAGCGAAGGAAAAAGTATAGCATGGCGCGGGCGATTGCTCCTTTTCCGTGTTCTGGCTCAAAGAGGAGACCTGAGCTCACACCGCAATTGTTTTTTAGTTGTTCATCTGGTGACTCGGGAGTGTAGAAATCGAAATCCGCATAGGGAAAGTTTGAACGTTTGATATTACATTTTGGGTGGCAGACAAACAGATGGTGCAGGTCGCCCTTCATCGGTTCTGTTCCCTCGAACCACGACTGAGGAACAATATGCTCGGTATTCATCTTGAAGGTTTCCTCAAAGATTTTAAGTGCCTTGATGGATTGAAAACCATGCTGCTGAAACTTCCTTGACCGTTTTCTGAATTCATCATACTTTTTTCTAAGTGTTTCTTGGTCCTCTTTAATCAATGTTTCTGGATCTTTTTTCTCGCTGGAATAGATACTTTTTGCAGAACCATCTGGATACAAATCAACCCAGGTATACAAATATAAATCCTTACTCAGGAAATAGGGAATCTGGTTTTTGTGCGTTTGGGAAATGACAGTGTGAAATTTATAAAAAAGAGCCAGCTCCGAAAAATCCATCTCTGCGGCCCCGCGGTAATACTTCTTTATATCCGCCTCATCCTGCTGCTGATCGTAATAAAGCTGCTTGTCATTTTTAATTTTCCGTCTGTTTTCACGCAAGATCGATAAAAGCTGTTTTAGATCAATGGGATCATGTGGACTATTCCACTGTTTATTAAGCCTCTGCTGCTTTTTAAAATTAGACATAGCTTACTCCTTATCCGTATCATCTTACATATAGTGTACTCCCACAAAGAGCTGTGCACCAAACAAAAGAGTGCCTATTTTTCACGTGGAAAATTAGCGGATGATGAGATAAGCATATCAGGATTTGAAATAAATAAATCAATATTTTCGACATTTTAGGACATATGTCCTTTTCGAATTGCCTGTATCTATTCTTTAATTGATTTATACAATCGTATTGAGGAGAGAGACAATGAGAGGCATTATTTTTGCATTATTAGGAGGAGCTTTTATTACCCTTCAGGGTGTAGCGAATTCGAGAATCAGCCAGGACATCGGCACATGGCAGACGGCAACGATCACCCAGTTCACTGGATTCCTGATGGCTTTTATCATCTTGATGTTTGCCGGGGAGGGAAAATGGCAAGGGCTAAGGGAAGTGAAACCCGTATATTTAGTTGGCGGTACGTTTGGAGCCGTCGTTGTTTTTGGAAGCGTAACTGCGATTCATTTTATTGGTGTAAACCTAACGGTTTCAGCCATGCTGATTTCTCAGCTGGGAATGACGGTTTTGATTGACCGGAACGGCTGGTTCGGCGTCATGAAGCAAAAAATGAAGATGCCGCAGTTAATCGGTATTACAATGATGGTAGCAGGTGTAGTGATCCT
>NZ_JBAVFI010000795.1:0-5884 GCF_049588175.1 Mesobacillus sp. | reverse complement strand
GGTCTCAATAAGATAAGGATCTACTATTTTATATCCTTTATTCTGCAGTCCCTTCACTATGTCACCCAGGGCTGCGCTTGTCCATTCTCTGTCATGCATCAGCAGGTTGGCTCCATTCCTGAGGAGTGGAGTATTGACCATAATATCAGCTAGAGCTTCCTTCGATTGGTAAGCTTTTTCCCAATCATAGCCGTAAGTCCAGTTCATCAGCAGCATCTTTTCTTCCGCAGCAAGCTTTTTGCTGTATTCAGTATTCATTCCGAATGGAGCTCGGAAAAAGTGTGGACGCTCTCCAATCAATTCTTCTATCCTGTCATTTAAGCTAACTATTTCAACTTTTTGCTGTTCCTCAGTCAAATCCTTCAAAGAATTATGATTGTAAGTATGATTCCCAATTGGAAAGCCCATTTGATGTATCTGTTTAAGGACTTCACCTTCGTCAGGCGTATCAATAAAATGGCCATTGACAAAAAAGATCGCTTTTACATTCAGTCCCTTCAATAATTTTGCCATTGCTAAAGCATTTTTATCCGGAGCATCGTCAATTGTCAACAGAACAATTTTCTCCTCGGGATTGTTAATATTCTGGATTGAAAAGTCCTCTCTCATTTTATACTCTGGAATTGACTGTGCCGGTTCTGGATTCGTGCTTTCCTCGGCAGGCTGCTCATCAGGCTTCTCCACTTCTTCGGTTTCCTGATTATTGATTTCTTCTTTCTTTTCTAGTTTCTCCGATATTACTGCCTCGTTATTTTGATCATCTTCCTGCCGAGCTTCATTTGCTCCACAGCCTCCTAAGAAAAAAATGGCTGCAAAAAATAAAATTTTTTTCTTCAAGTCTTTCCCTCCTGCTGACCATTCCCTGGTGTAAATTCAAACAATAACAGACATCGTTAAATGAAAAGAAGCATAGATTGCAAGGCTGATCAGGGTAATGATCCACGTCTTCTTTGCCGATTTCATTATGTAGTTGCCTATTATTATTGCTAAATAGAAAAAAACTAAGAACATAAAAACATTATAAATGGGATGATCATGTTTTGACAGCCATTCAATAAATGTATACCCACTCCAAATGATCAATTGCAGCAAGATCACTGTATACACCTTCACACCCTCCACCACCATTACCTAAATAATCTCCCCCACCTTATGGAAACTAAACATATGGGTTGTTTTATATTATATGTCCGAGTCCCAGGGATATTTTTCATTTATGTAACATTTCAATAACATCTTATTTTTTTGGAAATTGCTGTGATAAACTATGGACAAATATTAACCGTGTGTTTTCACGAATCCGAAAAAAAGTGAGGCAAAGAGAAATGAAAGGCTTATCTTTTGTTTTTGTCGCTTCGTTCCTTTTCCTAACGGCCTCTTGTAACCCCGTAAATGATTCTGATGATTTAATGTTGAGTAAAGGTATAAAGCAAGTAGTCTTTTTTTCAGATGAAGAGGACTATAAGCATGAAGCCTCTTATTATGATGCGATTATTGAATTAAAGAAGCAATATCCAGCTGAATTCGATAATATGATGATCATACAAGCTTCCAACGCAAATAAATACCATGACCTTTTTGAGGTGGAACAAATCCCAGCAATACTTGTTGTACATGGAGACAAGGTGATTGCAAATGTTAATGGTACTGTTACTAAGGACCAAATCATCGAACCGCTTTCAGCTGTACTTAAAAATGATTATAGATAAAAAAAATCCTTTCCAGATGGAAAGGATTTTTTTATTATTTTACGATATGAATTGGATTTCCTAGAGCTACTTCTGCAGCTTCCATTGTGATTTCTCCAAGAGTTGGGTGAGCGTGGATCGTCATAGCAAGATCCTCTGCAGTCATACCGGCTTCAATCGCTAAACCAAGCTCTGCAATCATATCAGATGCATTTGGACCAGCGATTTGAGCGCCGATTACAATACCGTCCTCTTTACGAGTAATAAGCTTCAAGAAGCCGTCTGTCTGGTTAAGTGAAAGAGCACGGCCATTCGCAGCAAATGGGAATTTAGCTGCAATGATATCCAGTCCTTCATCTTTCGCCTGCTTTTCTGAGTATCCAACAGATGCCAATTCCGGATCAGAGAATACTACAGCTGGAATAGCCAGGTAGTCAATTTCAGATGGGTGGCCGGCAATTGCTTCTGCCGCAATTTTACCTTCATAGGATGCTTTGTGTGCAAGAGGCGGTCCCTCAACAATGTCGCCGATTGCGTAAATGTTGTTTACATTTGTGCGACATTGCTTGTCGATTTTAATGACACCACGATCAGTCATTTCAATGCCAACTTGCTCTAATCCAAGTTCATCGGTGTTTGGCTTTCTTCCTACCATGACAAATACGTAATCAGCTTCAACTTTTTGCTCTTCGCCTTTAGCTTCGTACGTTACGGTCACACCAGTTTCAGTTTCCTCTACACCTTTAGCAAGTGCCTTAGTGATGATCTCAGCACCCTTTTTCTTAAGGTTGCGTTTTACAAGAGCAGACATCTGCTTCTCGAATCCGTTAAGAATTTCATCTGCGCCTTCAAGAATTGTAACCTTTGTTCCAAAACTAGCGTAAGCTCCGCCAAGCTCTGTTCCGATGTATCCGCCGCCGATTACTACAATACTCTTAGGCAGCTCTTGAAGGTTCAATGCGCCAGTAGAATCAAGTACACGCTTAGTATATTTGAATGCAGGAATCTCAATTGGACGAGATCCAGTTGCGATGATAGCATTTTTGAAAGTATAGGTCTGAGCTGAATTTTCATCCATGACACGGATAGTGTTGGCATCCACGAAATACGCTTCGCCTCTTACGATGTCAATTTTGTTACCCTTCAATAAACCTTCAACGCCGCCAGTCAACTTCTTTACTACTCCTGCTTTGAACTCCTGAACTTTTGAGAAATCAAGCGTTACATTTTCAGCTATAACTCCCATATCTTCAGAGTGCTTAGCATTTTCAAATCTATGACCTGCAGAAATAAGAGCCTTTGAAGGAATACATCCTACATTAAGACATACACCGCCAAGGGTGCCCTTTTCTACGATTGTAACTTTTTGTCCCAGCTGGGCAGCACGAATGGCTGCCACATATCCGCCAGGACCTGCGCCGACGACAAGAGTATCAGTTTCGATTGGAAAATCTCCTACTACCATTTATTACCCCTCCATTAACAATAGTTCTGGATCGTTCAATAGACGTTTGATATGGTTCAATGCATTCTGTGCCGTTGCGCCATCGATCATGCGGTGATCGAAGCTTAGAGAAAGCGCAAGTACAGGAGCAGCGACAATTTCCCCATCCTTAACTACTGGCTTTTCTGCAATGCGGCCAATTCCAAGGATTGCAACTTCCGGATGGTTGATAACCGGAGTGAACCACTGTCCGCCAGCAGAACCGATGTTAGAGATAGTGCAAGATGCACCTTTCATTTCAGTTGGAGCAAGCTTTCCATCACGAGCTTTTCCTGCAAGTTCATTAATCTCATTTGAAATTGAGAATACAGACTTACGGTCAGCATCTTTAACGACAGGAACTAGCAAGCCTTTTTCTGTATCAGCAGCAATACCGATATTGTAATAGTGCTTATGAACGATTTCGCTAGTAGCATCATCCAAAGATGTGTTCAATGCTGGGTATTCACGTAAAGCACTTGTTAATGCTTTTACCACGTAAGGAAGGAATGTAAGCTTAATTCCTTTAGCAGCAGCAACTTCTTTGAACTGCTTGCGGTGTGCAACAAGTTTTGTTACATCTATTTCATCCATTAGTGTAACGTGTGGAGCTGTATGCTTAGAGTTAACCATTGCCTTAGCAATCGCTTTTCTGATTCCACTCATCTTTTCACGAGTTTCAGGGTACTCACCTTGTGGAATAGCCTTCGCAGTAGCTGCTGCCTTTGGTGCTTCTTCTGCAGGTGCAGTTTGCTGAGTTTGTTCTGCCTGTGGAGCAGCCGTTGCAGAAGCACCGCCACTCAAGAAGCTGTCAATATCTTCTTTGCCAATGCGGCCATTTTTACCTGAACCAGCTACTTGACGGATATCCACACCTTTTTCACGAGCGTATTTACGAACTGAAGGCATAGCCACGATACGGCGGTTAGGATCTACTTCTGCTTGTGGAGCAGCAGCAGCGCCAGCACCAGTTGCTGCCGCAGGAGCAGGAGCTTCTACTGCTTCTTTTTTAATATCCTGGCCAGCTTCTAACGTAGATTGAACCTGTGCCTCAGTTTTTTCTTGCTTAGGCTGTTCTGCAGGAGCGTCTTCTTCGTCACCTTTAAACTTAAGATCTTCGTATCCAGGTGCATCAAAAGTTACAAGAACCTGTCCAACTGTAGCAACTGTTCCCTCTTCAACTAATACTTCTTCTACTGTACCAGCAACTGGTGATGGAATTTCAACTACTGCTTTGTCATTCTGTACTTCACAAAGCACATCATCTTCCTGGACTTTGTCGCCAGGCTTTACGAACCACTTGACAATTTCACCTTCGTGAATGCCTTCGCCGATATCTGGCAGTTTAAATTGGAATGCCAATGGAATTCACCCTCCTATTTTTGTCGAACCTATTTTTACTGAATGTCAGTTAAATTAGAATGTTAGAACTTTCTTCGCTGTTTCCATAACATCTTTATAATTAGGAAGCCATACAGTCTCTGCTTGAGAGAATGCGAATACTGTATCAGGCGCTGTAACACGCAATACAGGAGCTTCAAGGCTGAGAATTGCGCGGTCATTGATTTCAGCAACAACATGAGCAGCAATACCAGACTGTTTTTGTGCTTCCTGAACAACAATTGCTCTTCCAGTTTTCTCAACAGATGCAACGATTGTTTCAATGTCAATAGGCATAACCGTTCTTAAATCGATGACCTCAACAGAATGGCCTTCCTTCTCAAGCTCTTCTGCAGCCTTTAATGATTCATGAACCATTGCACCATAAGTGATGATTGATAGGTCTTTACCTTCACGTTTCACTTCTGCTTTACCTAATGGAATTGTGTACTCTTCTTCAGGTACTTCCTGACGGAAAGAACGGTATAATTTCATATGCTCAAGGAAAATAACCGGATCATTGTCGCGGATTGAAGAAATCAACAAACCTTTTGCATCATATGGAGTTGATGGAATGACAATTTTCAGGCCAGGCTGCTGGGCAACCATACCTTCAAGACTGTCTGCGTGCATTTCTGGCGTATGTACGCCTCCGCCAAATGGTGAACGGATCGTTACAGGTGAGCTATAGCGTCCGCCTGAACGGTAACGCATACGAGCCATTTGACCTGCAACAGAGTCCATTACTTCGAATACGAACCCAAAGAACTGGATTTCAGGTACTGGACGGTAGCCTTGTAGTGCAAGACCGATCGCAAGACCGCCGATTCCAGATTCAGCAAGCGGAGTGTCGAATACACGATCTTCTCCAAATTCAGATTGAAGGCCTTCAGTAGCACGGAAGACACCACCATTTACTCCTACATCTTCCCCAAATACAAGTACATTAGGATCGTTGCGCAATTCAGTGCGCAGCGCATCTGTAATTGCTTGAATCATTGTCATTTGAGCCATGGCTTACTTCGACTCCTTCTCTTTATATATTTCATATTGTTCTTGTAAGTGATTTGGCATTTCTTCATACATGATTGAAATCAGGTCAGTAACCTTTTGCTTAGGAGTATTATCAGCTTCTTTAATTGCTTCTTTAATATCTTCCTTAGCTTTTTCGATTGTTTCGTTTTCCATTTCCTCTGTCCAAAGATTTTTATTTTCAAGGAACTTACGGAAACGTACTAATGGATCTTTCTTTTCCCACTCATTATCAAGATCAGCCGTACGGTAACGAGTTGGGTCATCGCCTGCCATTGTATGCGGGCCATAACGGTAGGTC
>NZ_JBAVFI010000794.1:0-10595 GCF_049588175.1 Mesobacillus sp. | reverse complement strand
CTTGAAAGGATCGGGTGACATTGACGTTTTATTCATTTGCTAGATCAGTTGTAAATACTGTAATGAAACCAATTTACCGCATTGAGGTTATTGGAAAGGAGAACATTCCTGTGGAAGGAGGGGTTCTTCTTTGTGCTAACCATATTTCCAATCTTGATCCGCTTATTGTAGGAATCACCACCAAACGACCTGTACATTTCATGGCAAAGGATGAGCTTTTCACAGTGCCTGTCCTTGGAAAAATTGTAAGCAACGTTAATGCGTTTCCTGTTAAGAGAGGGATGAGCGATAGGGAAGCGTTAAGAAAAGGACTTGGAATTTTAAAAGAAGGAAATGTTTTAGGATTGTTTCCAGAGGGAACAAGAAGCAAGACAGGTGAAATGGGTAAGGGACTTGCAGGAGCAGGTTTCTTTGCTCTAAGGTCAGAGGCCTATGTTATTCCCTGTGCAATCATCGGCCCTTATAAAACATTTAATAAATTGAGAGTAGTGTACGGAAAGCCGATTGATATGGATTCTGTCAGGGCTAACAAGCTGAATGCTGAACAGGCAACCGACTTGATTATGAGTGAAATTCAAAAGCTGATAACCCAATATAAGTAATGTTTCTTGCTTGACAAAAATGCCTGTTTGTAAGAAGTTATTAAGAAGAGATATTTTTAGAATTTTCACTTAGTAGTTTAATTATGTTGTTTTTCAATGTGGTGAAGCCACCACAAAAGCATATAATCTTGCAGCAGTCATGGATTAAGGAGGAGTACATATGTCAGAAGATATGAATCAAATCGAGGTTAAGAATTTTGAAAATGGTGACCGTGTCAAAGGCCAGGTAACCAAAGTAGAAGAAAAGCAAGTTCTTGTCGACATTGAGGGCAGCAAACTGGATGGAATCATTCCTATCAGCGAGCTATCCAGTCTTCATGTAGAAAAGGCTGAAGATGCAGTGTCTGTTGGCGATGTATTGGAGTTAGAAGTCCAGAAGGTTGAAGAAGAAGCATTAATTCTTTCAAAGAGAAAAGTAGATGCAGAAAAAGCATGGGATCAGCTAAAAGGGAAATTTGAAAGCGGCGAGGTTTTCGAAGCAGAGGTTAAGGATGTTGTGAAAGGCGGCCTTGTTGTTGACTTAGGCGTCCGCGGCTTTGTTCCTGCATCACTAGTTGAATCACACTTTGTAGAGGACTTCTCGGATTATAAGGGCAAAATGCTCAGCTTTAAAATTGTTGAGCTTGAGCAGGAGAAAAATCGCCTGATTCTTTCTCACCGCGCTGTCGTGGAACAAGAACAAGGAAAGAAAAAACAGGGCCTGCTTTCTGCAATCCAGGCAGGACAGGTAATCGAAGGAACTGTACAGAGAATCACTGACTTCGGAGCATTTGTTGATATTGGCGGAGTTGATGGACTTGTTCATATTTCACAGCTTTCCCACGAGCATGTTGAAAAGCCATCTGACGTGGTTGAGGAAGGCCAGAAGGTTCATGTTAAGGTTTTAAGTGTTGACAGGGACAATGAGCGTATTTCATTATCTATTAAAGAAACGCTGCCTGGACCATGGGCAGACATCGAGGAAAAAGCTCCAAAAGGAAGCACCCATGAAGGTACTGTCAAACGTCTCGTATCTTATGGCGCGTTTGTTGAAGTATTCCCGGGAGTGGAAGGTCTCGTCCACATTTCACAAATTTCACATAAACATATCGGCACTCCGCATGAAGTTCTAAAAGAAGGACAGAATGTTAAGGTGAAGGTGCTTGAAGCGAATAAGGATGATCAAAGGTTGTCACTTAGCATGAAGGAGTTTGAAGAGAGAGAAAGCAATGAAGCTTTTAACTACGAACTTCCGGAAGAATCAAAAGGCTTCAGTCTAGGCGATATGATTGGAGACAAGTTAAAGAATCTAAAATAGTATTGGTGATAAATAGTGTCAAGATCAAAAAGGAAATGGGATCATATTCAATATGCCCTTGAAACAGGCCAAAAACGGCTTACTGGTTTTGAAGATATCAAATTTGTTCACCAAAGCTTGCCGGATACCAATCTAGCATTAATAAATTTGCGGACTCAAATTGGCGAACTTTCATTAAGTTCGCCAATTTTTATCAACGCAATGACAGGCGGCGGCGGAGAAAGAACATATCGAATTAACCGTGACCTTGCAATTGCTGCAAAGGAGACTGGTTCAGCTATTGCAGTAGGCTCACAAATGGCTGCCTTGAAAGATCCTGCAGAACGCAGGACTTATGAGGTTGTAAGGGAAATGAATCCGCATGGGGTTATACTAGCTAATTTGGGCAGTGAAGCAACGGTAGAACAGGCAATGGCTGCAGTTGATATGATTGCAGCAAATGGGATCCAAATCCACCTGAATGTCGTTCAGGAATTGACCATGCCTGAGGGTGACAGGAATTTTCAAGGGGCTTTGCAGCGGATTATGGAAATCCAGCAAAGGGTGGGAATACCAGTTATCGTGAAGGAGGTTGGTTTTGGCATCAGTGCTGAAACGGCTTCGGAGCTTACTTCCTCAGGAATACGGTATATCGATATTGGCGGATTTGGAGGAACCAATTTCGCAGCCATTGAAAACAAACGTAGAAATCGTGTACTGTCTTTTTTTGATAACTGGGGCATTCCTACAGCAGCTTCACTCGTGGAGTGCAGGGATGCGTCACCGGAAATCTCTTTAATTGCCTCAGGTGGAATACAAAACTGCGCAGATATTGTTAAGGCTCTTTCGTTGGGGGCAGATGCAGCAGCATTAGCAGGCTTTTTGCTAAAGATACTTCTTGAGGATGGAATTGAAAGTGTAGTAAATGAAATTGAATTAATAAAACAAGAAATGTCAGTCATTATGGCTGCTCTCGGAGTGAACAGTATTGAAGAGCTTCGGAGAGTTCCTCTTGTAATTTCCGGTGATACCCAACATTGGCTAGAGCAAAGAGGAATAGATACGAAGGCGTTTAGCCGGAGGTAACAGACAGAAGACCCCTGCATTATTTGCAGGGGTCTTCTGTCTGTTTTAATGGCGGTTAGCTTAACTTGCCATCATTGAGGTTACGTGCTTCTTCCGGACTTTGCATTTTAGTTGCTCCTGGATAGTGCAATGCCTGGTCACGGTCTGATTCCACTCGGCCACTTTTCTTTAACTTCTTTTCCTGTCTGTCTCTTCCCATATCTGCACCTCCTGTTCTTGGATTTTAAGAATATTTATTTGTTATATGCCTTCTTTGAGTCTGACATCAGCATCAAGGGCTGTTTTCAACCCTTGCAGACTCATATACACAAACCTCTTCTGGGGCTGCAGTACGTGTTAAAAAGCTGTAAGGCAGCAATTAGCTCCAGCATATCCATCCATGAAGCTTATAGCACTATGGCCTCACTGATGAACTTTTCCCCTTTTCTTAACATGGAACAGTGCAAAAAGTTTATGCAAAAAAGATTAAATTACATAAGTAATTGCCATAATGGAAATGATAGGAGGGGAATAATGGAGGGTCTCTATTTTTATTGGCTGGCATGGCTGGCATGGATTTGTGCTACTTTTTTTATGGATAAGAAAAATCCCGCAAGGATAAAAATTACTGTCTGGCTTTTGGCTGCCATTGTATCTGCGCCTTATAAAATTCATATGTTTATTTTTGATTTGCATCTCTCGGCATTTTCAATTGCCATCTTCTTATTTATAGAGACGAGAAAGAAAAAGACAGGATCATTTCTTTATTTGTACCTGTCTTCATTCATTATCATGCTGGCATATACAAGCTTTTTGCTTTTTGAATTGTATGATCCGGTCTGGGTTCTTTTTGACCGAAAAATCATGATTGCTGCAATTGGCTTTTATCTTGCGCTCTTACTACAGAAGAACAAATACAATCGGTGTTTAGCGTTGATTTCGGGATTTTTACAAGGTGAAATCCTGTACTCAATGATCCTTTGGCAATTTAACTTTCCTTATTCAATATCATCTCTAGCTTTTTTAGATATTCTGATCATTTCTTTAGCTATGCTGATAACTTGGTCAGCTATTGAAACGGCTATAGCCCTTATGTCTAGGAGTACGCTTAATCAAGCGGAACGGGAGGAACAAAAACTACATGAATGAATACACATTGCCCATCGTTTTCGGGATTGCGACGGGAACACTCGCGAGGCTTTTTATGCTTCGGACAGATTATCGCCAATACCCAACGTATTTGCACGGCAAGATCATCCATGTTGCTCTTGGTTTTATTGCTGCAGGGCTTGGTACTGTTGCTGGCCCGGCCATTATGGAAGAAGAATTTACGGCAATCACCTTTTTAACACTAGCAGCTTCACAATTCAGGGAAGTGCGGAATATGGAGAGGAATACCCTGACGGAACTCGACAGTTATGAGCTTGTTTCTAGAGGCAAGACATATATTGAAGGGATTGCGATAGCCTTTGAAAGCCGTAATTATCTTGTTATATTTACCTCCCTTGTCAGCACGCTTGCTTACCTTCTGATCAATATTTGGGCAGGAATAATCGGAGCAATTGTTGCACTTTTTATTTCCAAACTGCTAATGTCAGGTGGGAAGCTGAAAAATATTGTTGAGATTGAATATGTTGAACCGAGATTCGAAGGTGCAGGACTTTATGTGGATAACATTTACATTATGAACATTGGTCTGCCTGAACGGCAAAAAGAACTTCTTAGTTATGGAATGGGATTTATTCTAAAACCCAAAAATATGAATGCTCGTTCCACCATCGCAAATCTGGGCCAGCGACAAGCGGTACTTCATGATTTATCTACTGCACTTGGAGTGTACCGCGATTCAGGCACACCTGCGCTTGTGCCGCTGGCAAAGAGGGATCTAGATGATGGGAGAGTTGGCGTATTCGTTCTGCCTCAAGAACGGAATATCGAACGGGCAATAAGTATCATTGGTGATGTCCCTACGCTGGAAAATGCAATCAGGATGCCTTCTGAGAAGAAAAGTACTACAGGAGGTGCTGGGAATTGATGCTTGAGAAGTTTATACTTGCGGTCATCACTACCAATCCAAAGAAAGCGCCTTCTGGAACTGCCGTGTTCCATTGTGATACGAAAGAAGAGATGGAAACTGTCGCAGCGAACCTGGAAGCCATTCTTGATGGGATTGCCCACGCGCTCACTGAGGAGCTTTTTATCATTGTGAAACATTGACAGGAAATGTTTTCATTGCCTGTATACGGCATCTTTTGATAAACTGATTAAGCCAGACCCTTCTGTATACTGAGAAGGGTTTATTTTATAAGGCTATTTCTTTTAGCTGATTGTGTGTACCAGCCAGCGACCAGAATGAACCTTTACTAATGATGAAAACCTGAGAAGTTTGAAATTGTTATGGCCAGGTCGGCGACCTGCATTAAATAGAATTTGAAAGGGTGATATTCATGACGAAACCAGTGATAGCTATCGTTGGGCGTCCGAATGTCGGCAAGTCTACGATTTTTAACCGAATCGTTGGTGAACGTATTTCGATCGTTGAAGATATTCCTGGAGTAACAAGGGATCGTATATACAGTTCAGCTGAATGGCTGACACATGATTTTAACATTATTGATACCGGAGGAATTGATTTAGGTGACGAGCCTTTCCTAGATCAAATCCGCCAGCAGGCTGAAATTGCAATTGATGAGGCAGATGTAATCATCTTCCTTGTGAATGGGAGAGAAGGAGTAACGGCAGCTGATGAAGAAGTAGCCAAAATCCTTTATCGGTCAAACAAGCCTGTAGTGCTTGCTGTTAATAAAATTGACAATCCTGAAATGAGAGATATGATTTACGACTTTTACGCACTAGGTTTTGGTGAGCCATTTCCGATCTCAGGCTCACACGGCCTTGGATTAGGAGATTTGCTTGATGAGGCGGCAAAACATTTCCCTAATCCCAGGGACGATGACTATGATAAAGATGCAATTAAATTCTCATTGATTGGGCGTCCAAATGTTGGAAAGTCATCACTTGTAAATGCCATCCTCGGTGAGGAACGCGTCATTGTCAGTGATATTGCAGGAACGACAAGGGATGCGATTGACTCGCAGGTAACTTATAATGGGCAAAAATATCTCATTATTGATACCGCGGGCATGAGAAAAAAGGGCAAAGTTTATGAAACAACTGAAAAGTACAGTGTTCTAAGGGCATTAAGGGCAATAGAGCGATCAGATGTTGTTCTAATTGTCATCAATGCAGAAGAAGGCATAATAGAGCAAGATAAGCATATAGCAGGCTATGCGGAAGAAGCTGGACGGGCTGTTATCATTGTCGTCAATAAATGGGATGCAATTGAAAAAGATGAAAAAACAATGAAGGAATTTGAGGATAAGATTCGCGCTCATTTCCAATTTTTAAGCTATGCACCGATTGTTTTCTTATCGGCTAAAACGAAGAAACGTATCCATACATTGATGCCGATGATTGATCTGGCAAGTGAAAACCACGCGATGAGGGTACAAACTAACATCCTGAATGAAGTAATTATGGATGCTGTCGCAATGAATCCAACGCCGTCAGATAAAGGAAAAAGGCTTAAGATTTACTACGCGACACAAGTATCAACCAAGCCTCCGACATTTGTTGTATTTGTCAATGAGCCTGAGTTATTGCATTTTTCTTATGAGCGCTTTCTTGAAAACAGGATTCGAGATGCCTTTGATTTCACAGGTACTCCGATTAAGATTTTTGCCAGAGAAAGAAAATAATAAAAAGGTTGTGGTTTAAATGGAACGGAAGAGAGAGAAAATAGCTGTCCTTGGTGCCGGAAGCTGGGGAACAGCATTGGCAATGGTCCTTGCTGACAATGGACATGAGGTTCGACTGTGGGGTCAGAATCCTGCCCAAATAGACGAAATCAATCAGCAGCATACCAATAAGAAGTATCTTCCCGAAATTACTCTGCCTGCAACCATCATTGGATATTCTTCACTTCAAGAGGCGTTAGCTGGGGTAAAAACCGTAATCATGGCGGTTCCAACAAAGGCAATTCGTGAAGTAATCAGGAAAATGACGGATGTCCATGCGAATTCTTTACTTATTGTCCATGTAAGCAAAGGGATAGAACCAGATTCCTTGCTGCGGATCTCTGAAATGATTGAAGAGGAAATGCCAGCTGAGTTGCTTGATAGTGTTGTGGTGCTTTCCGGCCCGAGCCATGCTGAAGAAGTCAGCCTGCGCCACCCAACAACGGTAACAGTGTCTTCAAAGGATATGGAATCAGCGGAAAAAATCCAGGATTTATTTATCAACAATAACTTCAGAGTTTACACCAACCCTGATTTAATTGGTGTCGAAATCGGCGGGGCATTGAAAAATATCATTGCTTTAGCGGCTGGTATCTCAGACGGATTGGGTTATGGTGATAACGCTAAGGCTGCCTTGATCACTAGAGGCCTTGCGGAAATAGCACGCCTGGGTGTGAAAATGGGTGCAAGTCCTTTGACTTTTTCAGGTTTAACCGGAATTGGGGATTTGATTGTGACTTGTACAAGCGTTCACTCACGCAACTGGAGGGCGGGCAACCTGCTCGGCAGGGGGCAAAATCTCGATGAGGTCCTTGAGAACATGGGGATGGTTGTAGAGGGTGTACGAACAACCAAGGCTGCATACCAGCTCGCTGGAAAATATAACGTGAATATGCCTATAACAAAAGCTCTTTATAACATCCTGTTCAATGATGTTAACCCGAAGGACGCGGTAGACGATTTAATGTCCCGGCAGAAAACACATGAAATGGAAGATTTAGCTGACATTCTTGGCGAAAAAAATTGATCAGAAAAATTTTTCTAAGAATAATATTGTTAAAATAGGCATTCCGAGGATGCGATTTCCTTTTTGCTTGCATAAAATGCATCGAAGCAAACTGGTGGTTTGAACTGGGTGATAGGGTATTTAGTCAATATAGGCTGAGGTAAAGTTGTCCGCCCCTTCTTTACCTCAGCTTTTTTATGTTAAAGAACACTGTTGCTTATTGAAGACCCATTGATTGAAGCCACTGGGAAGGAATCGAAGGTATAAGTTATAAGCTGAATGCAATACATAATGTATTTAGGAATATTAATTTGATCACCGCTTATGTTATAATACTTCTCGGAAAAGGGAGGGGTTTATTTTGTCACCGGCATTATTAAAGATGTACGTATCTTTTATTGGCATGGGCTGTATGATTGCCTCATTGCTTACAATTTATTTGAGCAGATTTAAGCTTAAAGGTTTTTTTAAGGTTTTTACGGCGGTCATTGCCTATATTTTAATGATTACTGCTGGGCTGATTATCTTTTTTGTTGTGTTCAGCGGCCCGACGAGCGAATAAAATACATAGGATTAAAGGGTTGGTATTAATGAATAAATTCCGTTTCTTTCTGCCATTCTTCCTTGTTTTGATCACATTGACAGGCTGCATGTATCCGGAAGAAAAACTTGTTCAGAATCAAGTTCCTTATAAAGATCAACTGGACAGTGTACAGTCAGCTGTGAAACAATTTCAGGAAGCGAATGGCGGTATTTTGCCAATTAAAACAAGGGATGCTGAGACACCAATCTATCAAAAGTATCCAATAGATTTTAAAAAAATAGTACCTAAATATTTATCTGAACCGCCAGGAAACGCATATGAAAACGGCGGTATATTCCAATATGTCCTCGTTGATGTTGAGGTAAATCCTTCGGTGAAATTGCTGGATTTACGCATCGCAGAAACCATTCGTGAAATCAAAATGAGAATTGAAGCGAACGGTTATCCGCCTTTCAAGGATCAAATAGCGGCTAATATCTACACACTGGATTTTAAAAAGATCGGCTATAAACAAGAACCTGTTGCAACCAGCCCTTTCACTAACCAGAACCTTCCTTTCATTATCTCGACTGATGGAGAGATCTTCGTTGATTACAGGAGCGACCTGTATCAGGCGATTAAATCAACAAAACTTGATTTAAATGAGGGCGAAGATATCCGTCATATCCTAGTAAATGAATCGATGTTTGTACCTGCATATTCACTTCCATACACTATTGATAAGAGCACGAGCGAACCAATCTTTTTAGAGAAATAGTCATAACCCTTCTTCTGCAAAATATATTGTAGAAGAAGGGTTTTTTTTTGTCTTAAAAAAGAAATCAACTGTTCTCATAAAAGGACACTTAGAAGTCTTTTGTTGTGAATAAAAAATAAGGAGGTAAAAAAATAAATAATTGTCATATCGATATAGGACAACATCATAAATATATACTGTCCCAGATTACTAATTTGGATGATATTATTCCCACTAACTCTATGATCGGGAGGGGATCACTTGGAAAAGGTAGATATTTTTAAGGATATTGCCGAGAGGACTGGCGGCGATATTTACCTGGGTGTTGTTGGTGCGGTGCGTACTGGCAAATCCACTTTTATCAAAAAATTTATGGAGCTGGTGGTTTTACCTAATATTAATAATGAGGCTGAAAGGGCAAGGGCGCTAGATGAATTGCCTCAGAGCGCCGCAGGTAAAACTATTATGACGACTGAGCCGAAATTCGTGCCTAACCAGGCAGCATCCGTGCACGTGGATGAAGGCCTGGATGTTAATATCAGGCTCGTAGATTGTGTTGGCTACACTGTTCCTGGAGCGAAGGGTTATGAGGATGAAAACGGCCCGCGAATGATCAATACACCTTGGTATGAAGAACCAATTCCATTCCACGAAGCTGCAGAAATTGGAACAAGGAAAGTTATTCAAGAGCATTCTACTCTTGGAGTTGTCGTTACAACAGATGGGACAATTGGGGAAATCCCAAGACAGGACTATATCGAAGCGGAAGAAAGAGTAATTGAAGAACTAAAGGAAGTTGGGAAGCCGTTCATCATCGTGATCAACAGTGCCCAGCCATATCATCCTCATACAGAAACATTGAGAGCTCAGCTAGCTGATAAATATGATATTCCTGTGCTCGCAATGAGTGTTGAGAGCATGAGAGAATCTGATGTACTCAATGTAATGAGAGAAGCACTTTATGAGTTTCCTGTACTTGAAGTGAACGTCAACCTTCCTAGCTGGGTAATGGTGCTTCGTGAAAATCACTGGCTGCGTGAAAGCTATCAGGAAGCAGTGAAAGAAACAGTTAAAGATATAAAAAGGTTGAGAGATGTTGACAGAGTCGTCCACCAATTCAGCGACTTCGAGTTCATTGATCGTGCTGGTCTTGCCGGTATTGAAATGGGCCAGGGTGTAGCTGAGATTGATTTATATGCCCCAGATGACCTTTACGATGATATCCTTAAGGAAATCGTCGGCGTGGAAATCCGCGGCAAGGACCACCTGCTTGAGCTAATGCAGGAATTCGCCTATGCCAAGGCAGAATTTGACCAAATTTCTGATGCTCTTAAAATGGTTAAGCAAACTGGATACGGAATTGCTTCTCCGTCACTGTCTGACATGAGCCTGGAAGAACCGGAAATCATCCGCCAGGGAGCTCGGTTTGGAGTGCGTCTAAGGGCTGTAGCGCCATCAATTCATATGATTAAAGTGGATGTTGAGTCAGAGTTCTCCCCAATCATTGGTACAGAGAAGCAAAGTGAGGAACTCGTCCGATATTTAATGCAAGACTTCGAAGATGATCCA
>NZ_JBAVFI010000793.1:0-1846 GCF_049588175.1 Mesobacillus sp. | reverse complement strand
GTCTGCTGGTTCAAGACTTCATTCTCGTTCTCTACATTGAGACCATCCTCATAATTCATCATATATTGATTCTCTTCATCTGTATCTTCAATTTTATAAAAAATAAGCGTCTGAACATCATCCGCAACCACGCCCGTAATCTTAATTTTCACTCCCTCGTTTTCCGCTTCCAAGTTCACCCTTTGGCCCAGGTCCTGTTGCAAAAAGGCACGCAACTGCTCGTCTTCCTCTGTCCATCCATAGTAGACGTAGTTAAATGCACCGGTAAAGACAGCGATCCCGATACCGAATGCGAATACACTGGCAAAAACTAGTCCTAATCTTATACGCTTTTTATTCTTCTGTTCTCTGTGTTTCTCTTTTTCTATCAGTCTATTTTTAACGTTCTCCATCAAATGAGTCATCTCAGGTAAATCGTTAATCCCCTTGGCAAGATCCATTAATTTTACCGTGACATCCTGAAAGGTGGCCAAATCCTCCTGACAATCCTCGCAATGATAAATATGCTTCTCAAACTCAATTTTTTCCGGCCGACCCATGGATTTCTCCATGTAATCGATGTAATGCTTATGGTACTCTTTACAGCCATTATAGGTTGATCCGTCCAATTGTTTTCTAACGGACTGTATTCCAGAAAACAAAAGCTGTTTCATTTTATCCTCTGAAACTCGGAGAATATGCGCAGCTTCCTCATGAGAAAATCCTTTTACATATGTAAGGAGCATGGCTTCCTTTTCGCCAGCCTCCAGATGATCAAGTGCTTTAAATAAATCCTGATTTCCCTCTGAAACTTGCGAGCCTCTATCATGAGAAAGCTCACGGCAGTTATCGATAAAAATGGAGGTCACCCACAATTCGAACGATAGGTCACTTTTATATCGAGGCAATTCCTTGTGCACTTTTATAATCGACCGGTAAAAAAGCTCTTCCATTTGCTGTTTATCCTTAAGGTAAAACCAACCTAGTGTATAGAAAGATTGCTTATGCCGATCGAACCACTCGACGACAGATTCTATCCCTTTCTCTCGAATAATGGTGGTAGAAATAGCATCCATTTTTGCTGGAATCATATATGTTCCCCCTTTAACACGCTCATTCTCTAACACTATTTTACCATTAATTCCCTATTAAGCCAGACATCTTTTTGAAGCAGAGGGACGTACCCTTTGCTCCTTTTGTAAAACGTCGGTCAGCACAAAACGATATTGATCCGATGAAATGTCTATAAAGAAAACGGAAGCATAAGGTACGTCCCCATGCTTCCGTTTTCTCTTTATTCTAATCCTTGAATCACCAATTCTTTCACTGGCAGGAAGGTTTCGCCGGTATCCATGTATGTGATTTTGACTTGGTCGCCTTCTTTTACGTAAATCGCCAATGGGTTGGTTTCTGATGAGATGATGTAGTTCTTTTTGTTGTCTAGCAGGATTGAGACAATCGTGAAGTCGCCTGTTTTTTCTTTGTAAACGCGCAACACTGCTCCGCTGGTTTGCTTTTCTTCTGCCTTCGAAGTGCCATCCAGCGTTCCGCCGCCATGCTGCAATGCTGTTTTATATTTCCTCAATGCTTCATTTGGAGTGTTTCCATACGCTGAAATTTCTGGGTTCGCTGCCGATACGATAAAGTAATTTTGCAAGAAGCCGTTCGAATCAAGAACAGATGTTAACCAGCTTGCTTCTCCATAGAAGTTATAGAGAATCGGCATTTCGCCATGCCACTTTTTCTCAATGAACTTCTTTTCAATAATTTGCATCGCACCTTCGGAATCCATATATGATTCTTCAAGGTTTCCAGTGTAGAAGGTTGCTTTCCCTGTCCTTGAATTCGTCAGTGAATACCCGAGCAT
>NZ_JBAVFI010000792.1:0-1769 GCF_049588175.1 Mesobacillus sp. | reverse complement strand
TTATTGCGATTATCATTAATAAAAGGGTCAGGATGGTTATTACAAATAAACTAGTGTGTTTTTCTATGATGGTGGAAGTGATTCTGGTAATTGCGTGAAGGAAGGGTTCAGGGAATGGATTATTTCTATTCTGAACGTATTTAAGATGCTCTACTGTGTTTCCGCCAAGTACTGGCTCCCACCCGTTTTCTCCTTTTTCAAGCCAAATCTCGATTACATCCTCTACTGTTATATCCATCCTTTGTCCACCGATATACTCTCCGGACCTCCAGGCTGGTATGTACGAATAATACACCTCGATTTCCGAAATCGATTTTTCCTCAGATGGAGCCTTGATCAGTTTAGCGACATCCAGGCTCATTTTTCTAATCTGCTGGGGAGAGTCTTCTTCCTTTGTAATATCCTTGAACATGCTGTCGGCCGTGACTGTTCCGATTAAATGAAGTGGTGCTTCGTTTTTTCTCTCCTCCACTTCGGTTGGAGGGGGTGATGCAACACAAATTATTTCATTCACAAAAAATACAACAAGGGGCATGATGAAAACCATGATCAACAAACGTCTTTTCAAGCTCTCACCTCACAATTTTTTGCTTGTTTTAACGACTTCATTGAATATTAGACGTTTTTATTATCACAATGTTTCAAAAAGTGAAAGTTACTTTTTTACGCCACTCACAATACATAAACTCCCCCTAAAACAAAATAAACACCATCTGCTTTGAGATGGTGTCCTCAACGTCCCTTGATTTAATTTTATATAATCTCTTCCCAGCCATCAGAAGTCAATGCCATAAATCTTTCTTTATCCCGATTCTTTAGCGATAGGTCAATTTCCTCAGCTCTTCTTTTTTCAAGAAATTCACTCTGGACTTTGTTGATGATACCCTCCGCGCCATTTGTATACTTCGTTTTTTCTTTCATGAGAAGGTGCTGTGTGTTATCATCGGTCTCTAGAATGTCCATGAATAATCCACTATGTTCTTCGGGTTTATAGAAATTAGATTTCTTGTCGTTGTTCACCATCAACACCTCTTTCGGTTTAGTAGGTTGTTACAATGTATCTACCCACTATTACCGGTAAAATAAACCCGATTAAACTTCCTAATTAATTGGAAGCACTCAGAACCACGATTTCATTTCTTCAACTGATACCGATTGATTCCTTCTCCTTCTATGATTTGAATTCCTTTTTTAGGCTCAAGGTAAAAAGCAACCGGATTTTGAGCATATCTCATCATTCTTTCTCTTAATTCCATCGCCTTTAATTTTTTATTCTTAAAAGAGGATTCTTTTATTTCGATTTCAATTTCATGGTTAAAGCTGAGGTATATCTTGGTCCTTCTGATGCCGCATGACTTCTCATCTTTTACGTGCATCAAGGAAAACCAAATACAGTGGTGATTTCGAAAAGACTTTGAAGGAAATAACCAAATACCAAGATAATCATTTATCTTAATTGGGCACATGTGACATTCACCGAGGAGTTGTTTGGAGCTTCTCCTAGCAGCATGAAAGTCGGATCCTAAACATAAAAGTGCCTTGTTGATGATTTCATCCGGACGTTTTTTTACGATAAAAGTATCTTCTCCTTCAACCACTCTTGACCACTTCTCGCCAAATTCACCATATTCACCTGTCAGCAGAACTGTTTTTTCGTTTAAACTATAATCCTCTTTGAAAATATTCATAACATACCTCCAGTAATTCATGATTTAGTTAAAAGAAAATGAAACCATAGGGTCCCTATCTCACTTCTTGGTAATCATGCC
>NZ_JBAVFI010000791.1:0-2659 GCF_049588175.1 Mesobacillus sp. | reverse complement strand
GTTGATTTCCGTTTCAGGGTTTCAATAACTAATCGGTGAACTGTATCTTTTTCGACAAACTGAGAATTCGAAGGGAAATCGAAGTTATTTTGGGTTTATGGAATATGTAGAAGGCGTTTTACTTTATGGATAGAAAGCAATTATTAAACACATATTTCATTGTAGAAGTAATGAATATTTCAAAAGCAAAGGGCATTTTTAAGGTTAAATTCCTAAAAGAATGGAGCCAGAATTACCGTTTTTTTAGTCCGAAGTAAGATCCACCTAAATGCTTACAAACCCACCATTTCGACAAAAAAACACCTAGTTTCCCAACTACACCCCATCCGTTATTTTCCATTTTTATCATATATAAGAATCCTTATATACTGTTAAAATCCGAACTTTTTTTACCCCCAATACTATAGAAGGAGTTGGATTTATTTTCATACTTCTATGGCAAAAAAACAATAAATAGGATTGGATATACAGTTGGAAATAAGGTTCCAAATCTTTGAAGAACAAGCTTTAAATCAATACTTATTTCCCAATTAAAACACCTGGGTTATGTGTTGATATTAGCAGAAAATTTGAAATATACTTAACTCGCAGCCAGCAAGCTGCCAAAATTATTCGTAGGTGAGAGGAGCAAAAGGATGAAGAAAAAAAGAATACTCGGCTCTGCAGTACTTAGTTTGGCAATGGGAGTTTCCATGTTTGCAACAGGGGCTTTTGGCGCAGGATCGTCAGAAAGCCAAGATACTTATCGAGTTTTAATTCAGGGTCCGAGTTCCGAGAAAGCGAAAGTAAAAGATCAATACGGCGAACGCTGGAATTTTGGCAGTGAAGGATTCACAACCGAAGTGAATGGGAAGCAATATCAGGCTCTTTTGAACAACAAAAATTTAAATATTACTAGAGTTGAGCAAATTACAGTCGATGGCCGTGTTGATGCTAATGGGAAAGGGAAGGGGGACTATACAGTTCAGGCTGCTTATCCATCTGACCAGACTCCATGGGGAATCCAGGCAATCTACAACGACAACAATATCACTTATACGACTGGAGGGGATGGAATCAAGGTAGCAGTCCTTGACACAGGCGTAAACCGTAATCACATTGACTTAACAGACAATGTTGAACAATGTAAAGATTTCACTCAGACTAGTTCATCAATGGTAAATGGTTCGTGTACTGACCGTCAAGGACATGGAACACACGTTTCTGGAACTGTATTAGCAAACGGCGGATATGATGGAGCAGGTGTTTACGGTGTCGCACCAGACGCAGAGCTTTGGGCATTTAAAGTGTTAGGTGACAATGGATCTGGTTATTCAGATGACATCGCTGGAGCAATCCGTCATGCTGCAGATGAAGGAGTTCGTACAGGCACTAAGGTTGTTATCTCTATGTCTTTAGGCTCAAGTGGAAAAGATTCAATGATTGCTAGTGCGGTAGATTATGCATATGGCAAAGGAGCGTTAGTAGTTGCAGCTGCAGGCAACAGCGGTCCGAGTGCTAATACAATTGGCTATCCTGGTGCATTGACAAATGCAATTGCTGTAGCATCTCTTGATAACACTTTTGTAAATGGAACGCATAAAGTTTCAGATTTCTCATCTCGCGGCAACCCAAATACGGATGGTGATTACTACATCCAGGAAAAAGATGTTGAAGTATCAGCTCCTGGCGGAGGTATCTATTCAACAGCAGTTGATGGAAATTATACGACAATGAGTGGTACATCAATGGCAACTCCACATATTTCTGGCCTTGCAGCTAAACTTTGGTCTTCAAACAAATCATGGAGCAACGCTCAGCTTCGTTCTGAAATCCAAAGACGTGCAAAGCTGTATGATATCAAGGGCGGCACAGGAGCAGCAACTGGCGATGACTATGCTTCTGGTTTTGGATTCCCACGTGTAAAATAAGAACGTAGAAACTACAAATTATGCCAGCCATCCGGGTTGTTTGATTCGGGTGGCTCTATTTAATTGAAACGATCTTAAATAGCAGGAAATAAAGTATTTTGAAAAAATGGTACTTTTGCACTGTTTAAAATATTCTAAAAGATGGTAGATTAAAAAGAAAACGGCAGGTGAATGTATGCAATTCGGTCCACTTATTAAATTCTATAGAATACAACAGGGCTTAACGCAAAAGGAACTGGCAAATGGCATATGTTCGGTTCCCCATTTAAGCAAAATTGAGAGTAACTCAAAGGAAGCTAATGAAGAGACGATGGGCTTGCTTCTCGCAAGGCTTGGAGTGAATATTTCTTCTATAACAGAAAATGAAGAAGTGATAAAACAGCTGGTATCTGATCTTAACGAGAAGATTGATTACTTCTTAAATGACGAAGCAGATAAAGCGATGGAAATGCTAAAAGAATACGAGGGAATTATTCCATTTACCACTAACTTACATACATATGAGCTTTCCAAATTTAGATATCTGATTTTCAAGGGAATGATCTCTGAGGCACAAATACAATATGAACTTCTGAATAAACAGAAGAAAATATTTTCCCAACCTCAAATGGCTTTATTTTCCTATCTTTATGCTGTATGGTTATTAAAGAAGGGATCTTATAGCAAAGCTGATCAGTTACTGGATTCAATCGGTAAGGATTCCAAAATTGAAATTTCAAGTGGGGAGCTCTTATATCATAGAGCTATAG
>NZ_JBAVFI010000790.1:0-6516 GCF_049588175.1 Mesobacillus sp. | reverse complement strand
TGGGGGTCAGACCCCCGGTGCTGTGACGCGTTAAACTGTGATGGGAAATTCACTTTAAAGGGAGAGGGTTTAAGCGTTTTAAAAAAGGGGTAAAAGTCATGTTTTCATTATTTCAGGAAAGGTTTATAATACAATTTATAACTTAAAAATGAGTAGGGGTATAAATTGAAGGACTTACAGATAAAGAGTATTGTCGATCAAATTCTTATCCAGTCGGGAAGCAGTGTGAAGGTGGAACTTGAATCATATTTTCCTGGAGACCGGTTTGCGGGCGGGAAATATAATTTCGCAAGTCACACCATCACTTTATATATTGAAGAAATCAAGGCTCAGTGCCAACAAATCTTTTCTTCATTAGATCATTTCGAGGATTACCTCGCTGTAGTCTTTGCTCATGAAATTGGGCATGCTGAGGACAGCCAGCTGGCTGATTTAATTGAGCAGCTGGATTCGAGTAACAATGAATACACGAGAACTGGCATTTCCTTGAATATCGAAAAAAATGCTTGGGACTATGCAATGATGGTAATCCCTCAAAAACTTCATCCATTCATGGACACAATCATACATTATTCACTTCAGCCATACTATGAAGCACTTGAGATAAGTGCTTAAATGCATAAAAAGATGAGCCAGACCTGCGATGGTCTGGCTCATCTTTTTTTGCTTGATGGTAACTGAACTCTTAGCTAAAAGCTGTTTTCAATCTGTCCAGACCCTCTAGCAAGGTTTCGCGCGGGCATGCCAGGTTCATCCTGACGAAGCCTTCTCCGCCTTCGCCGTATTTCGTTCCTGGCTCAAGAGCCAGTTTCCCTTTGTACAGCAGTTTTTCTTTTATTTCTTCATCACTTAAACCAAGCTCCTTGCAGTCAATCCATAGCAGGTAGGTAGCATCTGCCTGCATAGGTTTAAGTGCTGGCAGGTTTTCTTTCATAAACTCAGTGGCAATCTCCATATTTTCATGCAAATAGACCAGCAGATTTTCCAGCCATTCCTCTCCACCGCGATAGGCGGCTTCCATTCCGGCAACCGCAAATGCGTTCAAAGTAAAGAATCCTTGCTGCTGCTGGATTTCCTTGAATTTATCCTTTAGTTCCTTATTCTGGATAATGGCTGCCGAAGCTTGAAGTCCCGCCAAGTTAAACGTTTTGCTCGGTGCAACAAATGTTGCTGTAATATTCATGAACTCTTCTTTTATCGAAGCGAATGGTGTATGCACATTCGGCTTGAAAACGAGATCGGAATGGATTTCATCCGAAACGATCAGGCAATTATGCTTTACACATAAGTCGCCGAGTTTTTCGAGCTCAAGCTTCGTCCAGACCCTGCCGCCAGGATTATGCGGGTTGCACAGGATGAATAATTTAACCCCGTCTTTCAATTTTTCTTCAAAATCCTCGAAATCCAGTTCATAGCGGTTATTTTCATAAAATAATTTTGACGTGACAAGCGTCCTGTCATTATTCTTCACCATATTGAAAAATGGAGTATATACAGGAGAATGAACCAAGACCTTGTCGCCTTTTTCCGTGAAAGCACGTATCGCTGTACTGATGGAAGGCACGACACCCTCGCTATATAGAACTGAGGATTTTTCAATCTCCCAGCCATGTCGATTTTTCAACCAATGTTGAAGGGCTTCAGTAACCGTAAAAGGCACAAAGGTATATCCAAAAACCCCATGGTCGATCCTGTCTTTAAGAGCGTCACAAACAGCCTTGGGGGGCTGGAAGTCCATATCGGCGACCCACATCGGCAGCACATCCGCCGTTCCAAATATATTTTCAGTTAAATCCCATTTCACTGAACTAGACCTGCTCCGATCAACCACTTTGTCAAAATTAATCTTATCCACTATGTACGCACCGCCTTTTCCTGAATAATTTATCTATCACTACGTTTATGATAAAATACTTTTAAAAATAAATCAGGTGATTGAATTGGAATCTAAAGAACTTAGCTATAAATTAATAGATATTTTGAATAAGTGGGATCCTTTTAACGTTGGAGAAGGGGAATTTGATCCGGAAATCGCCGATATCCTCCAGGCGGTCCATGATTTCGACGATGCTGATAAAATTGCAAAAAGAATTCAGTCTGTATTCGAATTTTCATTTGAACAGCTATTGCCATACAAAGAATGCCGTTTAATCGCTAACACATTGCTTTCAATCAAGAATGAGGATGTTTGCTCAATATAAACTTGGGAAACGGCAGCCATCAACGGCTGCCGTTTGCTGTAACTTCGACTCTTTCCTCTGCGTCAATAAATTGATTGATCAGCTGGTGGACATCCTCCGGCCGTTCTTCCGGTACAAGATGGCCTGTTTCCTTCAAAATAACCAACTTGGAATTCTTCAAATCCTTCTTTAATCTTCTTCCGACACTGACAGGGACAACCTTATCGTGTTCACCCCAGATCATCAGGCAAGGTGCATCGATATTTTTTAGCTCTTCAGAAGTCAAATCGCCCTCTCGATGCCTGATCATCATCGTCAATGCTTTAAAAATGTCATCCTCAAAAAAAGGGGATAAGTAGCCGTAAAGCATTTCATCATTAATCATGGAATGGTCATACACAACATTTTTCAGGTTTTGTTTCACACCAGACTTTGCGAGATGGAATTTTACATATAGGTGAAAATAAGGGATATAACTCGTCAGCACAAGCGGAAACTTTGCTTTCTTTAAATAGCCTGAACTGCAGAGTAAGATACCCTTTTTTGCATAATCCGGGTAATGCAAGAGGATGTTTAAAGCAATTTGCCCGCCCATTGAATGACCGACCACATTATACTTGCTGATTCCAAGTGACTTCATCAATTCAACTACAGTTGCAGCCATGTTTTGGTAAGAATATTTATAACTTGAAACCTTGCCGCTCTTTCCAAATGGCGGGAGGTCCACGGATATGACGTTATAATCCTCTTTTAGCAGCGGAATCAAATGCCTGAAGCTGAAAGTAGAGGAAAGAAAACCATGGAGCAGCACGAGTGTTTCATCGGAAGCAGTGTGTACATAGTGTTCATAATACAAATCAATTCCGTTAATGGTTTTATTCCTTGAGAACGTAACATCTTCCATTTCAGCTTTCACTCCTGACATTATTTACGGAATATGTAAGGTATGCCATTTATTTTCCCCGTTATTCAAAAGTTCACACACATAACTTGTAAAAAGCCCGAAAACAAAAAAAGATGGACATCCGAATATGGATGTCCATTCAAAAAAGGGGGGAATACTAGAAAGCCTTATACGATAAGGATAACCAGTTTGCCAGAATGATATACATGTAAAATTTATTTATTTCCGTTACTTTTTATAAAAAAATAAGGAGCGAGAATTTCTGCCCCTTAATCGGTAGAGTTCATTAATTTTAGAAGATAGCGGCTTTTACATACTGCTTGTTGTTGGATCAGCTTCTGATGGAGCGGTAGTGTAGATTTGCTGCCCCATCAGTTCGGAAGCCGGGACATCCAGTACAGTCGAGATCTTTAAAACTGTCTGCAAATTAGGTATTTGCTCACCATTTTCGTATCGTTCGATTGTCTGCGCGCCAACCCGTGATTTTAAAGCAAGCTCCTCTTGGGACATTCCTTTTTGCATTCGGCAATTTTTGATATTCTGGCCAATCGCATTCATCGATCCTCACCTCCAGAAAATATCTCTTAATATAATTTTATCAGAAAAAAGTTGGATATTTCGTCTGCAATGTGAACTTTTTCTTAACTTTACAATATGCCTATCGACTGTAAAAAGACAATGCCAATGCCAACAGGAACGATGTAGCGAATTGCGATATACCAAATGTTAAATAATAACCGATTTTTTCCTGCTCCAGTTTCAAGCTCCTGCCTTACCAATTTTCGCGGAAGTACATAGCCTGCAAAAATGGCAATGAAGAAAGCGCCAAGCGGGAGACCGATATTGCTCGTAATAAAATCAGCAAGATCGAAGAATGTCTTCCCGAAAAATTTCACGTCTGATAAAACGCCAAAGGAAAGGGCATTTGGTATTCCGGCAGCAAATACGAGCATCCCTGCGATCCAGGCGAATTTCTTCCTCTTCTCCACATTCCCCTTCGAAAGTACAGCAACGATGATCTCTAAAATGGAAAAGGCAGATGTCAATGTTGCAAACAGAAGCAAGACTAAAAAAATCGTTAAAAATAGTCCGCCATATGCAATTTGGTCAAATACAGCCGGCAAGACGACAAAGACCAGGCCAGGTCCTGCCTCAGGTTCAAATCCAAGTGCAAAGACTGCAGGGAAAATGACCAGTCCAGCGAGCAGCGAGATAAAAATGTTCAAGCCTACGACAGAGAATGCTGATTTCGTCAGGCTTTCACCTCGTGATAAATACGAAGCGTAGGTGACCATCACAGAAAGGCCGACACTTAAGGCGAAAAAGGACTGGCCTAGTGCCAGCAGCACGGTTTCAGCAGTGACTGCAGACCAATCAGGCTTCAAAAAGAACTCAACGCCCTCCATTGCTCCTTCGAGCGTGAGTGAACGAATTACCAGAACAATGAAAATGATAAATAGTGCGGGCATCATATATTTGCTGGCCTTTTCAATCCCCTGCTGAACACCGCCCTGAACAACCCAGATGGTAAGCAGTATGAAAAGGAATTGCACGGCCACTGCCTCAAGAGGATTAGCAATGATCTGTTCGAAAGTGGAACCATACTCAGCCTGTGTCAGGCCGGATAATGATCCAGTCAAGCTTCGTCCAAGGTAAGAAAGGATCCATCCCCCAACAACACTATAGAATGAAAGGATGATGAAGGATGCGATGACACCGCCGTAGCCAAGCAACGGCCAGGCGCTTTGAGGAGCGAGATGTTTATAAGACATTACCGCGTCTTTCTGAGTGTTCCGGCCAATGATGAATTCAGCTAATAAAATCGGTGCTCCGATAAATATGGTCATGAGCAGGAAAAGGATCAGAAAAATGCCGCCTCCGTTTGTACCCGCCATATAAGGAAACTTCCAGATTGCCCCAAGGCCTATTGCCGACCCAGCAGCCGCAAGGATAAATCCAAGCTTAGAGGTCCATTGTTCATGCTTGTCCATATAAAAACTCCTTTTAAAAATCTACTGAAAAAAGAAAGTCAATTTAGTTTTCTGATAAAACAGAAAATTACTTATCCATGTTACTATTTATTCAGGTAAAAGCATAGTATTTTCAGTTTTCACTCATTAATGTAACTTTGTACTATTTTTTGAAACAAAAACCGAAAACCGTCTTTAACATGTAAAGTAGTAACCGGATAAAATTTGGAAACCCCTAAATAAGAATTATATTATTCCTTTTGATTAAAACTACAATATATGATATAATTTTTAATTGCGTATTAATGGGATAAAATACAACAAAATTTAGGAGTGTTTCGATGTCAGAGAAAATTGAAGTAGGCAGTGTTTTAACAGGAAAAGTTACAGGAATCCAGCCATATGGCGCTTTCGTTGCATTAGATGAAAATACACAAGGTCTTGTGCACATTTCAGAAATCACTCACGGCTATGTTAAGGATATCAACGAGCACCTTACAGTTGGCGACGAAGTGAAAGTGAAAGTTTTGTCAATTGATGAAGCTGCTGGAAAAATTGGCTTATCTATCCGTGCAACTGAAGAAGCTCCTGAGCAAGTTCAACGTGCACCAAAGAAGCCACGCGCTAAGCGTCCAGCTGCAGTTGTTCAATACCAGGATGATTCAGCTCAAGGCTTCAACACTTTGAAGGATAAGCTTCAAGAGTGGATCGATCAGTCAGACATGGCTAAGAAGTAATATCTTTTGAAAAACCGGACAATTTAGTCCGGTTTTTTTTATGGCCGGAATCCTACCATGTTCTCCTAAAAATATGATGAATCAAGAAAATCTCCACAATTCCGATTTTTCTTATTTTATGGGGTTACAATAGCATGAGTCTACAGGTTACAATATGATTGTCTAACCAATTTTTTCATTGGAACGGAGGAAGATTTATGACTACAACAAAAACAAACTTTCTGATTGAACAGACAGAAAAGTATGGCGCAAATAACTATCATCCACTGCCGATCGTTATTTCTAAGGCAGAAGGTGTTTGGGTAGAGGATCCAGAAGGCAATAAATATATGGACATGCTAAGTGCTTACTCTGCAGTGAATCAGGGACATCGCCATCCAAAAATCATCCAGGCTCTTAAAGATCAGGCTGACCGAGTGACGCTGACGTCAAGAGCTTTCCATAATGACCAGCTTGGCCCTTGGTATGAAAAAATCTGCAAAATGACGAATAAACAAATGGCGCTGCCTATGAACACTGGAGCAGAGGCTGTTGAAACAGCTATTAAAGCTGCACGTCGCTGGTCTTACGATGTGAAAGGTGTAGCTGAAGACCAGGCTGAAATCATCGCTTGTATCGGTAATTTCCATGGCCGGACAATGACTGCGGTTTCGTTGTCTTCTGAGGCTGAATATAAACGGGGCTTTGGGCCGATGCTTCCAGGAATAAAATTGATTCCTTATGGA
>NZ_JBAVFI010000789.1:0-1872 GCF_049588175.1 Mesobacillus sp. | reverse complement strand
CGTATACCCCTGTTTCCTGCGGGCTGAGTGCGAACCAGTCCTCATCTTCGAACGTAGCTAAGTAGCCATCTGCACGCTTGCCGATGGAGTAGGGACGTGCATTTTCCTGGACCATCGTAATGTATTCCAGCTCTGGATTCTCTTCGTGGGCTGCTTTATAGGAAGAAGCAATTTTAATCCTCTGCTGTTCAAGCTTCCCTTCCGAATAATCCTCCATGCCATCTTCAGGCATAGGCTGCTCTTCTTCCATATAAGGGAGATTATCTTCGTCAGCCGGCATTACTTTTCCAGTAATGCTGAACATGTATGGTACCAGCGAGCTTTCTGGCTTGCTTGTTTCCATGAACATATCAAAGCCAAAAAAGAATTCTTCCATTCCGTAATAATTGCCCGGATTATTCGTTACTTTTACAGCGTAAGTCATTCCTGGCTCCGCTGTAAAGGTCAAGGCTTCACCTTCACTTGTTCCGCCGTTATTGGAATAGTACATCGGCTCAATTTCTTCGCCATGATCACCCTCATGGGCAGCTTGATATTCTCCTTTTGCCGGGTCTTCACCTTCTGGCATTCCTTCACCTTCTGGCATTTCTCCTCCAACCGGCATCAGCATTTCCGCAGGGTAGACACTGATCGCCGTGTTCGCGCCAGGAACCTCGCTTACTTCAAGCTTTACAAGCTGGCGTTCTTCTACAGAGAAGGTGAAATAATCGTCGTCACTTCCGTCTCTTCCTGTAAAAGTCAGCGGAGTTTCATCATTGCTGTAAGGAATTGCTTCGATAGCAACTGGATTCTCCAGGTCGGAGTCATCCTTCAGGTAACCGATCATTTTATTGACTTGCAGCGTATATTTGGATAGCTTTTTCGCAGAGTCGTCATAGTTGGCATTTACGTCCTTGACGCCAATCGCCAGTACACCGTCGGCAGGTGCTGTGAATAGCTTGCCTTCTGCCTTGCCTTCACGGACTTTATTGATATCGTGAATGCGTTTTGTGCTCGCAGAAGTGAAGCGCATCATCATTTTGTAATCATATTTAGAGGATCCAGATAAAACGGCCTGGATATTATCTCCCTTTTTAACGTTGAACTTGATCCATTTTTCCTCTGAAGGCTTGGTTATGGTATCTGTAAATAAAGTCTGCTTATCCACTTTTACAGATTTGGCACTTGCAAAAATCTCTTTTTCCGTCAGTTTCTTTTTGACCAGTGCCGGCAATTTCTTCAGGTCAAATTGAAGCGCTTTGACAGGGTTCACTAGACCGTTGCCAAATTTTACGTCAAAGCCTTTTTCGCCAAGGTCGTCCGCACTGTGCTCGAGTATGTACTCAACCTGTGCAGGTGTAAGGCTTGGATATTTCGACAGCAGCAATGCAGCTGCTCCGGCAACGACTGGCGAGGCCATGGACGTGCCGCTCATTTTTCGGAAGCTTGATAGCTTCTCAGGTTCATAGATCGTGCTGTATACTTCTTCTCCCGGTGCCACGATATCAACCGATGGTCCATAGGATGAGTAGCTTGATAATTTCTTATATTTATTGGTAGAGCCGACGCTGATGACGCCCTCATAGCCTGCCGGATAGTTTGTCCAGTCGCTGGCATCGTTTCCTGCTGCCGCTACGATCACAACGTTTTTAGCAACCGCCTGCTTGACAGCTTCCTCAATGACTGGTGATGGCATCGGTCCGCCCAGACTCATATTGATGACCTTTGCGCCGCTTCTCACTGCCTCAAGGATACCCTCGGCGATGGCGTAGTCGCTCGCTCCCCAGCCACGGTCAAATACATCGATGGAAAGGATATCGGCATCAGATGAAACCCCATAGCCTCCGATTCCATTATCTTTTTTAGCCGCGATAATTCCAGCTACGTGTGTGC
>NZ_JBAVFI010000788.1:0-4176 GCF_049588175.1 Mesobacillus sp. | reverse complement strand
AACCCGTTTGTTCCTGGATCCATATATCTTCAATATCAGTGAATTTTCTAATGATGCCCTCTGAAGCAAGATAGCCAATTACCATTTCTTCGATGTAGTCAGGGGTACAAACCATCGTGACAAATTCATGCCCGTTCAGCTTAACAGTGACAGTAAATTCGGTTACGACACTGTCTACCATTCTTTCGGCCTGGCCATCTCCAAAACGAAGAATTTCCCTTTTGACTTCGACTGGTTCCACAACAGCCATCCCCCTAATTAATTTTTCCCTATCAGTCTTTTACTTTTAACCAAATACTGAAGCTTTCAAACTTGCGGCTTGTCATGAGGAACCTTCGTTTCACCGTCCTTCCGTAAATTTTAAAAAAGGCAGCAAGCTAGTAAGCCTGCTGCCTGCTCATACTTTGCAATTACCTCTCGAGCGTCCCATCCTTGCTTTGGTGCAAATCCTGGTCTTCTGGAAGCTGAGTCGTCCTCTCTAGACCGCTCGTATCCTCACCCATCCCTTTCAGAAATTCAAAAAGTAAAGTCAGGGCGCGGTTGATTTCTGGATCCTTCAATGATCTGACAATATCAAAATAGCCTAATTTGTCATCGTTATCCTTGTATTCTGCCACTCTTGCAATCCCAGAGTTCAATTTCAGCAGCAGCGGTTCGAGCTGCTTAACATTGATTGTTCCCAAAACGCCGACCATAAGCAACAGATTTTTCAGAGTATTTGTAGCCTCTGGTTTGTCAGCTGCTTTTATCAATACATTTAGAACCTTGTCACCCTCGCTGAACAATCCACTCAGCAATGCCAAAACTCCACGATCATGCATATGTTTAACTACATCCAGTGATTGTAAAATTGCATCCTTGTTATCTAGCAGGGCGCTCTCGACTTCCTCCAGATCCATTCTTCTTTTTTGATCTTCTGACAATTCGATATGGTGAATCTTCGTAATCGCTTTAGCCATGCTGAGTCCGCTCCTTTTTCACAAGATCGCCCGGGAAGATATAATCCGGACGCGCCCACTTCTTCTGCACCTGGACGCCAATCTGCGGCTGAGGATTACCGTATCGGAAATTATTATGCGGCAATGGATTGACACCTTCATGCTGCAAAATCTCCATTTTCGCTTTTGTCTCCTTATAAGCAGGGGTGTCTGTATCCTTATCGCCAAAGCTGCTTGTAATCAGGTTGATTGCCGCTTCTCCGCTGTCGTTCATTGGCAAATACACTTCTTTCCCTTGTACCCTGTCAGTGACAAGACATTTTACTTTTACGTTTCCATAAGGAGATGTAAGCCTTACAAGCGTCCCATTCTGGATGCCTCTTTCTTCGGCAAGCTCCGGGGAAACCTCTAGGAAAGTTTCAGGTGTTTTTGAAGTGATTCCTTTTGATTTGTAGGTCAGATTCCCTTCATGGAAGTGCTCTAGCAAGCGGCCATTATTGACATGGATGTCATATTCTTCACCATATTGAATTGGAATCGACCACTTGACTGGGACCAGGCGCGCCTTTCCATCCGGGAACGGGAAATGATCCAGATAAAGGACAGGTGTATCAGTGCCATCCTGATTAACCGGCCACTGTAAACTGTTATAGCCTTCAAGCCTTTCATACGTTACTCCTGAGTAAATCGGCATCAGCATTGCTGCTTCTGCCATGATTTCACCAGGATGCTCATACTCCCAGCCTGCTCCGAGACGATTCGCGACTTCTAAAATGATCTGCCAATCTGGTTTGGACTCGCCAAGCTGGTCAAACACCTGATACAATCGCTGAATTCTGCGTTCAGTATTAGTGAATGTTCCCTCTTTTTCAAAGCTTGGACTTGCCGGAAGAACTACATCCGCAAATTGCGCTGTCCTTGTAAAGAAAACATCCTGGACAACAAAGAAATCCAGTTTTTCATATGCTGCATGGACATGATTGATATTTGAATCAACTAGCCCCATTTCTTCCCCTTTTAAATACATAGCTTTTAGGGTGCCGGCATGCATTCCATCGATCATGTCGTGGTTATTGATTCCAGGATCTGCAGGAAGTTCGGTTCCCCATGCCTGTTCAAACTTTTGACGCAGAGTTTCATTATCTACGCGCTGGTACCCAGGCAAATGCTCTGGACTGCTTCCGAAATCGCTGGCTCCCTGGACATTATTATGACCACGGAGAGGATATGCTCCCGTTCCCGGACGTCCGTAGTTGCCAGTGATCAACAAGAGGTTCGAGATCGCAGTACTTGTATCACTGCCGCCAAGATGCTGGGTAACCCCCATTGCCCATAATGTACAAACGCTTTTAGCTTCATGGATCATAGTAGCAATTTGAATTAGCGTTTCTTTGGATAGCCCAGTTGTTTTCTCGGCGTATTCCAGTGTAAAACCATCAAGACTTTCAACGTATTCTCCAAGTCCATTGACTTTATCATTTAAGAATTTCTCGTCTGCCCAGCCCTGGTCGATGATGTACTTTGTTACAGCTGATAGCCATATTAAGTCGCTTCCGGCTTTGGGCCTTACAAACAAGTCTGCTCGGTCAGCCATTTCATGTTTACGCAAATCAGCCACAATTACCTTTTGGCCATTTAGCTTTTGTGCCCTTTTAACTCGTGTCGCCAGTACCGGGTGAGCTTCAGAAGTATTGGATCCGACGATGATGACGAGTTCTGACATCGCAATATCCTTGATGGACCCTGCGTCTCCTCCATAGCCAACAGTCCGGAATAATCCAACCGTAGCCGGAGTCTGGCAATACCGCGAACAGTTATCTACGTTATTCGTGCCGATTACTGCTCTGGCAAGCTTTTGCATAAGATAGGATTCTTCATTTGTACATTTTGAAGATGTAATAAATCCTAGTGAGTCTGGACCATATTCATTCTTGATTTCTGTAAATTTGCTGGCGATTAAGCCAAGCGCTTCCTCCCACTCCGCTTCCCTAAAGCTTTCACCGTCACGGATCAGCGGCTTGGTAAGACGCTCCTCGCTGTTAACGAAATCCCAGCCGAATTTACCTTTTACACAAGTAGAGATCCCATTGGCAGGCGCATCGATTTGAGGTTCCACTTTAAGGATCTCACGGCCTTTCGTCCACACGTCAAAACTGCAGCCTACACCGCAGTAGGTACATACTGTTTTAGTCTTCTTAATTCTTGATTCTCGCATTGCTGATTCCATATCGGAAATAGCGAGGATGGACCCGTAACCCGTTTCTACCCCCTTTGTAATTTCAATCATCGGACGGAGCGTCTCTTTGGCGATTCCAGTCAGGAAGCCTGCTTCTCCTTCCATCCCTTTTTCCATCATTGCATTACATGGACATACCGTTGAGCAATGACCACATGAAACGCAGGAAGATTCATTGATTGGAACATCGTTATCCCAGATAACACGAGGACGGTCTCGTTCCCAGTCAATTCTCAATGTTTCAGTAACCTGAACATCCTGGCAAGCCTCTACACATCTGCCGCACAAAATACATTGATCAGGGTCATACCGGTAAAAGGGGTTTGAACTATCTTTTTCATATGGTTTGTGATCGAATGGGATGCTCTGGTGGTTGATTTTCATTTCTTTTACTGTGTTATGTACCTCACATGTCCCATTATTGTAATCACAAACAGTACAGTATAGTTCATGATTAAAAAGAATCTTATCCATTGCCATTGTCTGTGCCTTCTTAACTTCAGGCGCAACTGTATCAATGACATCTCCATTTTTCATCTTGGTAGAACAGGATCTGACCATTTCCCCGTTCACTTCAACAATACATGTATCACATGTCTCGATTGGTCCCAGGCTGGGATGGTAGCAAACGCTTGGAACTTCGATCGAGCTGTCTGAAAGGTATTGAAGGATTGTTTGATTTTCAGTAGCCGACACTTCGGCGCCGTTGATAGAAACATTTATTTTGCCAGACAAAGCTTCATCTTCCTTTCTACTATAAAATTGCTCTATTCCTCACTACCCTATCCAATTAGAACTTTAACCACATTTAATATAGTTTTTTTAAAATTAACATCGAAAAAAGCCCTCCCGAAAATCCGGAAGGGCCTCAAAACTTTAAATTATAGGCTGTGTTAAACTTGTCTGTTGATTTCCGCTCCAGGCACTCGCTTTCGCGGGGCGTCAGGTCAGTCTCCTCGTCGCTTTGCTCCTGCGGGGTCTCGCCTTGGCCGCTCCCACAGG
>NZ_JBAVFI010000787.1:0-9009 GCF_049588175.1 Mesobacillus sp. | reverse complement strand
GTGTGGAGGCGTGCCCGACTTCAGCGTTGAGCGAGCTAAGGGAAATGATTGGCTACGCAGACGAGAATAGAGTTAAGCACAATTATCCATATGTGACTGGAGGGGTTAATTAATGTCCATTTTAGAAGAGAACCTGACAACTATGACTGCTGCAGAACAGCTTACTACCTTTGAATCTGGCAATGAAATGGCTGCCATGGCTGCAGCACAAATCAATTATCATATAATGGGATATTTTCCAATCACCCCTTCTACAGAAATCGCTCAGTTTCTTGACCAAATGAAGTCCAGGGGAGAGCATGACATCAAGCTGATTCCTGCGGATGGAGAACATGGATCAGCAGGTATCTGTTACGGTGCTGCAGCCACTGGTGCCCGCGTCTTTAATGCGACAAGTGCGAATGGCTTAATGTATATGCTTGAACAGCTGCCAGTCCAATCGGGTACTCGCTATCCTATGGTAATGAACCTGGTGACAAGATCAATCAGCGGTCCACTTGATATTCGCGGGGACCACTCTGATTTATATTTTGCCTTGAATACAGGCTGGGTTATCTTGACTGCAAGGACACCACAGGCTGTTTATGACATGAATATCATGGCATTGAAGATTGCCGAGCATTCAGATGTACGCTTGCCTGTGATGGTTGCATACGATGGTTTCTTTACCTCTCATCAAAAGCGAAAAGTGAACTATTTTAAAGATCGTGCAGTGGTTCAGAAGTTTGTCGGAGAGACTCCAACTGAATACAATTTCGCGAGAGATCCGAAAAAGCCTGTGACAATCGGTGCCCACATGAATGGTGATGATTTAATCAATAACCATTTCCAGCAATCTGAAGCCATGTACAAAGCGAAGGATGTATATAAAGAAGTTGCTGCTGAATATGCTGAATTGTCTGGAAGAAACTATGGAATTCTTGACTTGTACAAAATGGAAGATGCAGAGGTTGCTTTATTCTTATTGAACTCAGCTGCTGAATCTGCAAAGGATGTTGTCGACAAGCTCCGCGAGAAGGGGATCAAAGCTGGTGTGATTAGTCCCAATATCATCCGCCCGTTCCCTGCTCAAGAAATCAGGGATGCCCTTGCGAACGTCAAGTCATTGCTTGTTGGTGAACGTGCCGACTCTTACGGCGGTCATGGACCTAACCTGACACATGAAATAAAATCTGCCCTTCAGGAAGACAAAAATAATACTACGATTGTCCTAAGCAGAGTATTCGGACTTGGTGGCAAGGATTTTTATGCTGATGATGCAGAGGCCTTCTTCACAATGGCAATTGATGCAATGGAAAAGGGGTATGCCCAGAAGCCTTTTGATTACTATGGCCACATTCCTGGAGATAAGGAAATTACCTTGAAGCAAGTCATTGAACCACAGCATGGTGATGTGTATAAATCAGGGCTCATCCAGATAACCAGGGATGATGAAAAAAATAAGCTCAATGTGAAAATACCGCCATTGCGCTCTCTGACTACAAAACCGAAGCGAATTGCCTCTGGCCATGGTGCATGTCCAGGCTGTGGGATCTTTGGCGGACTTGAACTATTCTTTAAGGGAATCGAAGGCGATATAGTCGTGTTGTTCCAGACTGGTTGTGCATATGTCGTAACAACTGCTTATCCGCATACTTCTCACAAGCAGACCACCATCCATAATCTTTTCCAAAATGGTGCTGCGACCTTATCAGGAACACTCGAAGCATTCCTTGAATTAAAGCGCAGAGGAGAAATTGAAGTATCTGCAGATGCCACTTTCGTCATGGTTACAGGTGACGGCGGTATGGACATCGGCATGGGTTCAGCAATCGGTACTGCTTTGCGCGGACACAAGCTGATCATGCTAGAATATGATAACGAAGGCTATATGAATACAGGTTCACAGCTTAGCTACTCTACTCCGTTTGGTCATATGACAAGTACATCGAATGTAGGAAAAGCTCAAAAGGGTAAGGCGTTCCACCATAAAGATACAGCCCAGATTATGGCATCAACGAACATTCCTTATGTCTTTACAGGAACAGAGGCATTTCCTCAGGACCTTGTCAAAAAGGCTGCCAAGGCTCAATGGTATGCGCAAAATGTTGGAACGGTCTATGGCAAGCTGTTGATCACTTGCCCGTTAAACTGGAAATCAGAAGATCGTTATGGACAGACAATCGTGGAAGCTGCAGTCAATTCCAACTTCTTTCCGCTATATGAGGTTGAAGAAGGAATCACGAATATCACCTATGATCCAGAAGTGAAGAATAAAAAGATTCCTTTAGCAGAGTGGCTGAAATATATGGGTAAAACAAAGCATTTGCTCAAAGAGGAAAACAGTGAAATGCTTGCTGAATTTGAGCGAGAAGTCGAAAAAAGATGGCAGCGCCTGAAAGCAAAACACGATAACGAGTACCTATAAAATACTCGAGAAGCAGGGAAAACTTCCTTGCTTCTATTTTTTTGTTTTAATAGTCTCTTAGACTCTTCTCACGACCGAATCTTTGTTCACTCCCTAAAGCATAATATAGTTATAAAGTTAAAAGCAGCAAGTAAAATTAAACGAAAAAATCCCCGATTTTAAAGGGATTTTTACTATTGATGTAGAAACTACTAGAAAAATGGGAATTCGACAAGGAGGCTTTCGGGTGAATAGTGCTAACAACCTTGATGATATAAGGGCACTGAAAGAGAAAATAGCCGTTTTAGAACGTGAAAATTCCTCGTTAAGAGAAATCGCTTTTAATAAACAGCAAGTGACAGCGGACTGCTCTTTCGCTCCTGAATCCGTCTTAGACCATAAAGGACCTTTGGTAAAAAGGTTTACTGAAAATGAAGGGCTGTTTAAAAACCTATTTTTCGAAACCCTGGATGGCATCGTATTTTGGGGCAAGTGTGGGAAAATATTTGCTGCTAATGAAGCTACCTGCAAAATTTTCGGGTTAACGATCGAAGAACTGCTTAAGTACAAAATCTCTGATTTCATTTACCGAAAAGATGAGAAATATAGTGAAATGAAACAAATCTTAAAAGAAGAAGGAGCATTGCGCGAGCAGACTTTCTTTTTACTTCCAAGCGGTGAGAAAAAGCTGCTTGAATTCACAGTCAAGCTGAATGCTGGCGATGGCTACAACATGACGATTGTCCGTGATATTAGTGATCGATATCGAATGGAGCAGAAGCTGCGAAAAAGCGAAGAAAGATTCCGGAAAATATTTGAGGGATCCATAGAGGGCATGATTCTTTGGGATGAAAATTGTAATTTCTATGAAATCAACCCATCTGGTATGGAATATCTTGAACTAGCAGCAGAAGATCCGGGTGAAAGAAATTTCAGGAAGTTATTTACTAGACTTGGGATCCCGGATGATGAGATAGGAGAGAGAAAAGAGTCGCTTCTCCGTAAAGGTAGATTGGATGGCAGAATGACAATCCAATTCAAAGAAGGCAGGATGAAGCATTTCGAATATACGGTAAAACACCATCTTGTCGACAAGTTGAACCTGATTATTTTTAGAAATATTACTGAAAAAGTAGAAATGGAAGCACAGCTGCGCAAATCTGACACTCTAAACATCCTTGGTGAGCTTGCCGCAGGCATTGCGCATGAAATCCGCAACCCGATGACCGCGCTTAAAGGATTTATCCAGCTGCTTGAAAGCAGTACTGGAGATGCATACTCATTATATTTCCAAGTCATCACAACTGAACTTCAACGAATTGAATCCATCATCAATGAATTCCTGATACTAGCCAAGCCACAGGCAATTAAGTATATCCATACCGATATTAAAAAAATCATGCGGGAAACGGTGGATCTTCTTACTGCCCAGGCGGTTCTGCATGATGTCCAATTTAAAACCATTTACGATAACGATTTGCCAGAACTGCTCTGTGAACCTAATCAACTAAAAAAGGTCTTTATTAATATCATCAAAAACGCAATCGAAGTGATGCCAAAGGGGGGTTATGTTACTGTCACAATCAGCCCGGCTCCCGGAGACCGGATACATATTACCATCAGGGATGAAGGAGAAGGAATCCCAGCAGAAAAAGTAAAAAAGCTTGGAGAGCCATTTTACACCACAAAGGAAAGAGGCACTGGTCTTGGATTGATGGTAAGTTTTAAAATAATAGAGGAGCATGGTGGATCAATTGAGGTTGAAAGTGAGGTAGGACATGGAACAGCCTTTCATATTTACCTGCCATTGCAAAAAGAGACAGTTTGATTGAAAATTCAATCGGACTGTTTTTTTTAGGCTTTTCTTTTATAGATAATTGCAGTATTATTAGATACATACCTAATTAGATGTTTGTTTAATTTAGAAGGAGGAGAATTATGCAGCTGGATAAAATTGTCGCTTTCCACAAAGCGATGGGAGATCCTACAAGGATAAGAATCGTCGCTTTGCTGACGAATGGTCCATTACATGGGCAAGCGATTGCTGGAAAACTTGGCCTTACGCCACCCACGATCACTCATCACATTAAGAAGCTTCGTGATATAAACGTAATTTATGAGCGCAGGGACAAAAACACAATTTATTTTCATTTAAACGGATCTGTCATCATGCAGCAGGCAAAGACCCTGAGCCGGCTGATTGAGAAAAAGGAAGGGGAGGTGGAAGTTATGATTGAGCGTAATTTGGAGAGCAAAAAAGTAATCGAAAATTTCATTACGAAAGACGGAAAGCTGAAGAATATTCCTGCACAGAGGAAGAAAAAATTGATGGTATTCGAGTACATTGTCCGTGGGTTAAAGGCAGGGAAAAAGTATCCTGAGAAGGAATTGAATGAATACATCAAGAAGTTTCATGACGACTATGCAACGATCAGGAGAGAATTCATCATCAACCATTATATGTACAGAGAAAATGGGATATATGAACTGAATCCAGAAGAAATGTGGGCAAAGCCGGAATAACTCTTATAAGCCAAAAAACCGCTCTAATAAATGTGAGAGCGGTTTTTTATGCATTTGAACAGCAAATAATTAATATAGTTCAGGCCTGCGGTCTGCAAAAATTGGTATTCTGCTTCTCGCATCTTTTACCTGGTCAAGGTCAATTTCAGCTGTAAGAATCTCCTGTTCTTCCCCTGCTTCAGCAATTATGTCTCCCCATGGTCCAATGACCATGGAATGGCCTGCGAATTTATTGTTAGGGTCAGATCCTGCACGATTGCAGGCGATTATATAGCACTGGTTTTCAATTGCCCGTGCAAGGAGCAGAGCCCTCCAATGCTCGAGACGCTGGATCGGCCATTCAGCAACGACGAACATTGCTTCAACCTCTTCAACAGCGTGTGCGCGAACCCATTCCGGGAAGCGTATATCATAACAAATCAGTCCAGCAAATTTTCGGCTTTCCAATGAAAAAAGCCCTTTTTGCTTTCCAGCTGCAAGATATAAGTGTTCATCCATCAGCTGAAACAAATGCAATTTACTATATTTCCCTGCAAGCTCTCCACTCTGATCGAACACAAGCATTGTATTTTCTATACCAGCCTCCGTTTTATTAGCTACAGAACCGCCGACAATATGAGCATTGTGTTTGGTGGCACTATATTTTAAAAATGCTGCGGCTTCTCGGGCCTCTGTATCAGCTTGATCTTTTAGGTTTGCTAAATCATAACCAGTAGTCCAAAGCTCAGGGAGCACGATAATGTCTGGCTTTTCAGAGCTAGCTTTTTCCATTAGGCTCATTGCAGTATCGTAGTTTTTTTGCGAATTTCCAAATGCGATGTCCATTTGCAGACAGGCTATTTTTAATTTCATCTTAAATCACCGCCATAATTTCTGAAAATTATTTCTTTACAAGTTACTATTTACGTTATATCATTTGTGACTAGAATTTCAAATTAAAATTTTCAAAATATAATAAGTTCTTTAAGCAGGTGAAAAAAATGGAGTTTCAACAATCAGACTTATTGAAGAGCCTGCCCAAGCAATTCTTTGCATCTCTCGTCCAAAAAGTAGGGAGATACACTGAGCAAGGGGCAGATGTAATCAACCTTGGTCAAGGTAACCCGGACCAGCCGACTCCTGGACATATTGTCGACAAATTAAAAGAAACGGCTGAGAATCCGCTTAACCATAAGTATTCTCCTTTCAGGGGAATGCGTTCGTTCAAGGAAGCAGCAGCAGAATTTTATAAACGGGAATACGGGGTCCATCTTGATCCTGAAGACGAAATTGCGATTCTATTTGGGGGAAAGGCTGGCCTTGTCGAAATTCCTCAATGCTTGCTTAATCCGGGCGAAACGATTCTTGTCCCTGATCCTGGTTATCCTGATTACTGGTCAGGTGTTGAACTGGCGAGAGCGAAAATGGTGACAATGCCTCTTAGGGAAGAAAATGGTTTTTTGCCAGATTATACGGAGCTTAAAAAGGAAGTTTTATCCGAAGCAAAGTTGATGTTTCTTAACTACCCGAATAATCCAACAGGGGCCATCGCTGACGAGAATTTTTTTGATAACACGATCAGGCTTGCGAAAGAAAATGAAATTTGTGTGGTTCACGATTTTGCCTATGGCGCGATTGGGTTTGATGGAAAACATCCTTATAGTTTTTTACAGGCGGAAGGCGCCAAGGATGTTGGAATAGAAATTTATACCCTTTCTAAAACGTATAATATGGCAGGCTGGCGTGTTGGCTTTGCCGCAGGGAACAAAAGTGTGATTGCTGCAATCAATTTGCTTCAGGACCATATGTATGTCAGCTTGTTTGGCGCGGTTCAGGAAGCAGCTGCAGAGGCTTTACTGGGCTCGCAGCAATGTGTTTCCGAATTGAATGCTTTGTATGAATCCAGAAGGAATGTGCTGGTCGAAGGGCTAAAAAATATCGGATGGAATATTACAGCTCCAAAAGGCTCATTTTTTGCTTGGCTAAAAGTTCCTGAGACGTTTACTTCTGTTGAATTTGCTGATTTCTTATTGGATAAAGCACATATCGCGGTGGCGCCAGGAGTAGGATTTGGTGAATTTGGAGAAGGGTATGTCAGGGTAGGTTTGCTTACATCCGAGGATCGCCTCAGGGAAGCTGTAAGCAGAATTGAAAGCTTGGGAATTTTCAAAAAACATATTGACAATGATTTATGAACCTGACATAATCCTAATTAATAAAAATTTTTTAACTAATTAAACCATTTAAATAACTTAATAAAATTATTTTCTTATCAAGAGCAGGTGGAGGGACGAGCCCTATGAAGCCCGGCAACCGACCCAGCATTATTGCTGGGCACGGTGCTAATTCTTGCAGCGGAAGCTGATAGATAAGGAGATGTTAGTTTATTCATCTAACCTCTTCTTTTCGAAGAGGTTTTTTTTATGCCTGTTCTAGCAGGACGATTTTTGTTTTAGAAGGGAATGAGCTTCATGAGTGAAATTACAGCAACGTATTTTGTACATGATTCAAAGCATAATCCAGAGAAGAAGGCCGAGGGAATCGCACTAGGACTGACAGTAGGTTCATGGACAGATTTGCCAGAGCTCGATCAAAAACAGCTTAAAAAACATAAGGGTAGAGTGGTTTCTGTCGAAGGAACCGGCCTTGACAGCAATTCAGAAACGGTCGCGACAATTAAAATTGCTTATCCCGCCTTGAATTTTTCACCAGATCTGCCGGCGATTTTAACAACAGTCTTTGGGAAGCTCTCGCTTGATGGCAAAGTGAAATTAGTAGATCTCCAATTTGACGATGAGCTAAAAAAGGCTTTTCCTGGACCGCGATTTGGGATTGAGGGCATTCGCAGTAAATTAGGCGTGTATGATCGCCCGTTATTAATGAGTATCTTCAAAGGTGTGATTGGCCGCGATCTTGATTTCCTGCTTAAGCAATTACGGGAACAGAGTCTTGGTGGAGTAGACCTTATCAAGGATGATGAAATCCTGTTCGAAAATGAACTTACCCCTTTTGAGAAGAGAATCTCGCAAGGGAAGAAGGTTTTGGAAGAAGTCTATGAAACTACCGGCCACAGAACCTTATATGCTGCCAATCTTACGGGAAGGACTTCTCAGTTAAGAGATAAAGCAAGGAAAGCGGCTGAACTTGGTGCTGATGCATTGTTATTCAATGTTTTTGCATATGGATTGGATGTCCTCCAGGAATTGAGGGAAGACGATGAGATTAACGTACCCATCATGGCACACCCGGCTGTAAGCGGGGCCCTGACTTCTGCTGAAGATTATGGATTTTCACATTCCTTGCTCCTTGGAAAATTGGTGCGCTATGCAGGGGCGGATTTCTCTTTGTTCCCGTCGCCTTATGGAAGTGTGGCACTTGAAAAGCAGCAGGCCATTTCCATCTCAGATGCATTAACCGCAGAGGATCTTTTTAAAAAGAGCTTCCCAGTGCCATCAGCTGGGATTCACCCCGGTATGGTACCACTCTTGATTAATGATTTTGGATTGGATTCAATTATCAATGCAGGGGGCGGTGTCCATGGTCACCCAGGTGGTGCCCAAGGTGGAGGCAAGGCGTTCCGGCAGGCAATTGATACTGTGCTGAATGGCAAAACACTTGAAGAAGGAGCATTGGAGCATGATGAACTCAAGATCGCTTTAGCTCTATGGGGTTCAACAGAGGCGGTGTCAAAATGATAAATCCAGTAATATTTTGTGATTTTGACGGGACGGTAACTGAAAAAGACAATATTATCTCAATCATGAATAAATTTGCACCTCCTGGCTGGGATGAGCTGAAGGATGCAGTACTGGACCGCCGTGTTTCAATCAGAGAAGGAGTCGGCAAGATGTTTTCTCTACTGCCGGTTAGCCTGAAGGATGAAATCATTCATTATGCTTTAGAAAATGCTAGGATTCGCCCTGGCTTTCAGGAATTTCTTGAGTTTGCGAAAGAGGAAAGTATCCCGGTATATATCGTCAGCGGAGGAATTGATTTTTTTATAGAACCAATCATTGAACGCTTTGGACCGTTAGCAGGAGTTTATTGCAATGGCTCTGATTTTTCAAAAGAGACAATCAAAATAGAATGGCCAAACAGCTGCGATGAGCAATGTACCAGTG
>NZ_JBAVFI010000786.1:0-12094 GCF_049588175.1 Mesobacillus sp. | reverse complement strand
CCGTTTTCTCCTCTGATCATCTGCCAAATACCCTGGCAGCGCCAAAAAACAGTCAGCGGCCGATACCAGAGCGTTTCTGTAAGCGAGTAAAAGAACAGCTTAAGCAAATCTGATATTTTAGGATATTTTCTAAGGCTCCATTCCTCCAGCAGAATCGCAAACGCAGAAAAAAGCGAGCCATACAAGCAGGATAATAAAAATATCAATATCGCAAACTCAAGATAAATACCGCCTGCAAACAGTGAAAATAAAATATACAAGTAGCCGGATAGCTCGACGATTGGTCCGAAAAATTCAACAATCCAAAAATAAGGAAAGGAAATAAATCCAATCTGACGGTACTTTGGGTTGAGCATTAGTTTCCTGTGTATCCATAGACTTTCGAACAATCCTCTATGCCATCGTCGCCTTTGCCTGCGCAAATACTTCATGCTCTCCGGCACTTCCGTCCAGCAGACTGGATCAGGTACATAGACAATTCGTTTTTTCATTCCGGTTTCTTTTAGCAGCCGGTGGATGCGGACGACAAGCTCCATATCCTCTCCAACCGTATCGGTCCTATAGCCTCCAGCCTGGACGACCCAGTGTTTCGAAAACACTCCAAAGGCACCGGAAATGATCAACAGCAAATTATGCCTGCTAAGCCCGATCCTGCCCATTAAGAAGGCACGCAAATACTCAATTACCTGCATGATGACAAGTGGATTGTTTGATAGACCAATTTTCAGGACTTCGCCATTCCTGATTTCGCATCCATTAGCAATCCGAATGCTTCCTCCTGAGGCGATTACCTCTTCATTTGAATCAATGATGGGCTTCATCACTTTTAAAAATGCATCTCTTTCTAGGACCGAATCCCCATCAAGGGAACAGACATAAGGATAATGAGAAAAGTTCAGGCCAGCATTGAGCGCATCTGCCTTGCCGCCATTATCCTTATCAATCAGAAACAGGGATGGGAGAACCTGCGATTGATAGACCTTTTTAATAGGTTTTGATTCTACCTGTTTCCGAATTACTTTATGAATTTCTTTCATATCATAATGTTCTATCATTCTTTCCATCGTGGCATCCAAGGAACCATCATTCACCACTACAATCTCGAAGACAGGATAATTGATGCTAAGAAGAGAACGGATACTGTGGACGATTCCAGCTTCCTCGTTATACGCAGGAACAATGATCGACACCGGTTTCGTATAAATATCTTCCGTATAGTCGCTATAAGACTTATCCCGATCAAGCTTATATTCTCTTCTTAACTGTATGACCGAAATCAGCATGACAGCTGAATAAAACGTGATGACGACGAGCATATATACCATGATAAACCAGGCAAAATAAATACTGAGATTCTGCAGCAAAACATTCATGTCTGATAAACTCCTTTGTTGATCCATTCCCATGCCATGTCTCTGGCAAATGAATCATCGCTGTCAGACATAACCCCCTCGAGTACTTTTTTTCCTTGAGGAAACATTGTAATCGATTGACCTGCCTGTGAGCGTACCCACCACGAAGAATCCTGAAGAAGCTGGACCAGGTCTGGCAATGTCTTTTCAACTTTCAAAACCCCTGCCAATCTTGCAGCAAGCATCCGTTCCTCCCAGTTTCCGGATTGAAATAAGTGAAGGTACTGTTCCAGCTTTCTCACATGCCCTATTGAAACGATTGCTTTTAATACCCTGACTCGTTCTTCTCCGGAACTAACCGAAAATATCGTCTCCGCAAAGTTTAAAAAGTTTAATTCCTTTCTCAAACCAGTAAGATCCATAATTGCAAACTTAAGCTCTGGCTGGCAGGAATGATAGCCAAGCACAAATTGAACAAAGCCATCGCTATTAAGCCGGGACAAAATATTCCTGTACTCTAGGTATGAAAGATCTCTGTATTTCCCTGTCAACAGATCAAACACCTCTGCAGATTGAAGTTGAGCTAAAATTGTCAGGACTCTGATTTGCTCTTCTTTCGTTATACGTCTCCGGTTCAGCATGCTGATGATGTCTTCCTTAAGCCCATCCATTTGAAAGGCTTCTATGTGAAAAAGAGCATTCATCCTCGAACTCCACCTAAAGCTGCTCAAGTTTTTACGATAGTAGGCAGTAAGCCTGCTTTCTGCCAGTTTATTAAGATTGTTCTTTTCTTCCATACCTTCGAGGATTTCAGCATAGTGGCTAAGTAATTCTTCAAGAGCCAGCTTCTTTACCTTAGTATCAGCCTGCAATGAACGCAGGAACTCTCCTGTGAGGACGGAATGGAGCATTTTATCATTCATAATGGTTTTGAAATGCTCGATTTTCCGCCTCTGCCTGTTTTCAAAAGCCTTTCTGCAAATTAAATACACCAGCAAAATGAGTAAAATGCCTGATAGCCCGACGAAGGCTGCAAAAAGAAATTGAGTTTCATCAGTTATCATTTAAAACATCCTTTGAATCAGCCTTTGAATTCTGGCCTGAAGCTCGGTGATGCTGAATGGCTTCGTAACATAATCATCAGCTCCAAGCTTTAGGGCCCGGGCAATATCGTATTCAGTCTTTCTTCCAGTTAGCATCAGTACATGCACTCTGTCTGCATGTTCAGATTCCCTTACTCTTGTCAGGACTTCAATCCCATCCATGACCGGCATCACTCCATCAAGCACAAGAAAATGCTTCCCCTTTTCATCCAAACGGCCAGCTCCAAAGAATTTCTCGCCGTTTTCATAGGATTCGATATTTAGCAAAACCTTGCTGGTATCCATATTTTGCAGTACCCTTACAAGCAGAGTCCGGATAATCGCGTCATCATCGATCACAGAGACATTGAGAATTTTATTTTCAGGCTGCACTGCTTCATTTGCGCTTTCTACACATGCTCGACCATTTTCCTTCGCTTCATATAAAGCCTGATCCGCCTTTTTCAATATTTCGACGCTGCCTTCTTCATGATTATTCGCCATGTAGATCCCTGCCGAAAAACTTATATTGAAATGATCACCATGTTCCATAAAGGTAACTTTTGAAAATTCATCCAATATTCGTTTTACAACTTCTTTTGCCTCTTCATCATTGGTCCTTGGAAACAGGATGACAAACTCTTCCCCGCCATACCTGAATACGCTGTCGGTGCTCCGTATGTTTTCCTTAAGAAAAGAGGCGAAAGTTTCCAGAACCTTATCCCCGGTGAGATGGCCGTATTGATCATTAATATTCTTAAAATAATCTAGATCCAGCAGCGATACTGAAAATGGAACACCAGAGCGTTCATAGTCTTTTATGTACCGTTCTAACAGGTCGGATAAAAAACGGCGGTTATAAATCTGAGTTAATTCATCGATCATCACCGATTGATCAAATATTTGCTTCCTTTGCAATTGGCGATTAATCCGAACAATGAATTCCTCAATATCAATCGGCTTTTCTATAAAATCATCAGCGCCACTTTCATAAGCATTCATTCTCGTTTTACGATCGTTTTGTATACTCGTGATTACCTTTGGTATGAATTGTTTATGGTTATGCTGCTGGATATCTTCTAATAATTGAAATCCATTTTTGGAAGGTAAATCTACATCGATCACCAGGCAATCCGGCTGCATGTCATAATATTGAGAGGCTGCCTTTTCAGGTTCCGTATTCGCTATGACCATCCACCCGTTCTCCTCCAATGCTTCTTTTAAAAGAATAAGCATGGAAACATCATCATCGATAATTTGGATTAGAGGAATACTTCCACAGCATGGCTCGTCTTTTTCTAAAAAGGTTTCTTTAAAATGCTCGTAATCGTAGCTAAGCCGAATCAGATCAAAGAGAAAGTCCCTTAGTTCATTCTTCCTCCACAGACGATTTTCTATTGATTCAAGCTGCTCAAGCAGCTTTGACGCCACAATCAGCACTCCTCCCAGCTGAACAGTGCCTGATGTCCCTTTTATCGAATGTAAAAAACGATAAACTTCTTCATATGCCACCAAATCATCTATATTCCCATCGAACCATTGAGAAAGCTGATTCTTTATCTTTTCAAACAAAAGATTTTGGTATTTTTCCAACGCCATTATTTATGCACCTCGTTCTTCATTAACACGGTTGTTTGTTATATGGATTCCTGCCATTATTGTTACAAAAAAAACGGCCTTACAATCGGCCGTATATATTGTAGTTTTTATTTTGATTATATATCAACAATAGATTTGCTTGTCGACAATTTTCAACAATTTAATTTCCTTTTTATCCCAGTGAAAATACGATAAATACTTTCTCACTTTTAAAAAATTACACATATTTTATACATTTATGTGTTAAAGTTAAGGAAATATATCCGAATAATTTGTCAATTATTGAAGTTCTTTATCTTCTTTTTAGGGATAATGGCTTAGCAATAAGACTGGAGATTTTTATTATGGACCTATTAACAGTTCTCGTATTAAATCTTATCTTTATTCTGATTTCCACCTTCGCTGCCCAATACATCATTGCTGAGCACTTGTCTGCTTTTTTCAAAAAGTTTGCTAAGCCAGCGATTATCCTTATAGCTGGGATTCAAATTGGTTTCTGTATATCCTTTTCTCTCATTGCCACGGAGCATTTCATGTTTGATCTCCGATTGATTCCAATCGTGCTAGGAGGATTATACGGAGGCCCAATTGTCAGTATTGTTTTATTCATGATTGCAATTGTGGCGAGAATTCCATTCGGCGGCAGCGGCATATGGGTGAGTTTCTTCAATACGCTTACAATTACCGTTTTTATTTCCTATATCTCTGTTTCATTCAAAGAGTATCCGCTAGCTAAAAAGCTTTACACTGTTGTGGGTATTGCTGTTTCCTATACCATCTTGATTTTCTTGATGAAAGCTGCCATCTTTAATGATCCCTCCGAACTTTGGTTCATCTTCATTTATGGAATCACCCTCACAGCAGGCATCTTTATCGTCACGTACTTCATAGAAATTACAAAACAAAATAATTATCTGTATAAAGCCATGATTAAATCAGATAAAATCGAGGTCGTCTCCCATCTCGCCGCCAGTGTAAGCCATGAGGTCAGGAATCCGCTGACAGTCACTCGTGGATTTTTGCAGATGCTGAAAGACCCCTCGATAACAGAGGACAAAAGGTTGTTTTATCTGAACACCGCAATCGACGAACTTGACCGCGCGGAAACGATCATCAAAGATTATCTGTCATTCGCAAAACCCCAGTCAAAAATCACATCTGCGATTTGTGTCAAAGATGAAATAGAAAAAGCATTGGAATTAATCATTCCATACGCCAATCATTTTTCGGTGAATATAAAAAAAGATTTGATGACAGGCTTATACGTTTACGGAGAAGCCCCCAAATTCCATCAATGCATCCTCAACATTATCAAAAACGGTATTGAGGCTATGCCAGAAGGCGGGGATATGCTGATCAGCACACGAGAAAAAGAAAATGGACTAGCTTCAATCGTGATTAAAGATACAGGCTGCGGTATGTCAGCAAAACAATTAGCTAAGCTAGGTGAGCCCTACTATTCTACCAAGGCCGAAAAAGGCACAGGATTAGGAATGATGGTCGTATACAAGATCATTCACGAAATGGCCGGAACAATCGAGGTACAAAGCAAGCTAGATGAGGGAACCCAATTTACCATTACTTTGCCGCTTTCTAGTTAAAACCTGAATCATAGCTTCTAGGATTGAATTTTAGGCACTATAATACAGCAAAAAGCTTGGAGATCATCTCCAAGCTTTTTAAAATTTTCAGGAAAAAATCTATTAACTGATTATTCCTCGATAAGATTCAGGATAGGTACATCTCTTTCTAAGTCTGGTTCAGATTTCGAGTAAATCCTAGCCATTTTCGATTTTTCATCGACATGCTGAATGATGACTGGCGACCCTTCATATGTCACACTGATTATGTCGGCTGATTCGACGATTTCTTTTGCGCGACCTACGTTCATTCCTGCTTTCCTCCTTCTTGATGACAATCATAATTTATGCTTTTTTATGAGTTGCTATCCATGAAAGGAGTATGAATTAGATTTTAAAATTCATTTGAATGATATTTGCTTTTCTTAATGTGTCATAGATGATGAATAAAATTGGGCCTATAAAGATACCCGAAATTCCAAGCAGCTTGAGGCCGATATACATACTGACCAAGGAAGCGAGCGGCGATATTCCCAGACTTGAAGAATAGATTTTAGGCTCAATGACCCTGCGGACAATCGTTATCACAAAAAATAGAACAATCAGGCCAATTCCAAGGAAATTGTTGTCCTGCAAAATGGCAATCACTGCCCAAGGCACAAGGACTGAACCTGTCCCTAGTATCGGCAAAATATCAACAATCACGATTAACAAGGAAAGGAGACCGGTGTATTTAACCCCAAGTATGCTTAAACCTGTCATGGCCATGATAAAGGTGACAAGGCTGAGGATGACCTGAGCCTTCAAGAAGCCTACCCCCGCCTTCGCTAATTGGCCTCCAACAAGGAAGACTTTTTGTCTTGTTTGCTCCTTTAAATGAGATTCAAGCTTAAATTTAAGCTTAGGCAACTCAAGGCTGATCAGGAAGAGCGCGATTAAATAAACAAGGAATTCGATCAGGAACCCTGGTATGGCCGTCAATAAGTTGATTGTGCCAGCAATTAATTGCTGTAAAAACGAGTCGAGTGTATTGACGTTTTTTTCAATCGTATCTTCGATCTGCAAAATTACTTCATGGGGGAAATTTTTCGAGTAGAATTCCCACTTCCCCATAAGCGGTAAAATGGCTGTACGATAAAAATCCTTTACAAACGTCGGCGTCCGTTGCGATAGTGATACCGCTTGATGGGCAATAATGGATATCAGGTTATACCCTATTACACCAAGCAGCGTGACATAGCCAATAAATACCGCTATAACAGCCTGGAGCCTTTTAAAAGAAAATCTTTTGATGATCCATTGAACCATCCCTTCGAGCATAACCGCTGTTAAAAAAGCAAAGATTAGCGGAAGGCCGTATGGAACAAGGAAAAGAATGATCGCAGCAATAACTGCTGTCCATACCCATTTTTTCCACATGTATTTCGTTACTCTCCTTATATGTATAAAATTATTTTATATTTGAAATTTATGAATTCTATTTTAACTATAAACTATCTTGTTTTTTATAGCTATTTATATAGTATAGCTCTTTCTGAATGCTTTGTTTCTATTTTACATTAAGCATATATCTTTTTTTGTTTAGGAAAGCATGATGTTTTTTAATGCTGTTTCCTGAATAGAAGGATGTCTTAATAAAACTCTGGGTATACAAAGAGTGCATGCAAAAGATTTCTGGTAGTTCCTGTATTTTTTCGGCTAACCTGAAATTAAGGAACTCAGTAATGCTTTTTTACATACTTCATGGTTCAAAGTTTTTGCATGAGTTTCTCTGTTAAATTTGTCTGTTGATTATCGCTCCAGGTGCTCGCTTTCCCCTACAATCAACAGTACTTCAAAATTTACAGTAACCATTAACACAGCTAATTTTAAAAAATGAGAGATTAAAGGAGGCTATATGGAAGAAAACAATCAGCTTTTTATCCCTGTGGAAGAACAATTCTTCCAGCAGCCAACGCTAGAGCTTGCGACCACTTTGCTTGGTTGTCAGCTTGTGAAGGAAACAAAAGAAGGGATTGCGGCGGGCTTGATCGTCGAAACGGAGGCCTACATCGGGCCAATGGACCAAGCAGCCCATAGCTACAATAATAGGAGGACAAAACGGACGGAAATCATGTTTCATGAATCTGGGCTGGCTTATACATATGTCATGCACACCCACTGCCTTTTTAACATCGTAAGCGGGGGATCCGGGAATCCAGAGGCAGTCTTAATAAGGGCGGTGGAACCGATGGCAGGCATAGATTTGATGATCAATCGCAGAGGAATGCCTGATTCAGTTAACCTCACCAACGGCCCGGGCAAGCTAACGAAAGCACTTGGAATAAATATGTCTGATTACGGGCATCCATTAACCAAGACGCCGCTTTTTATCGCAAAAGGGCATTTGCCAGCAAGCATTTCCTCGGGAAAAAGGATCGGAATTGATAATTCCGGGGAAGCAAGAGATTTTCCTTGGCGCTTTTGGATCACAGATAACCGGTATGTATCAAGGCATCAAAAAGCGGAGAGCGTGAGAAAACTTTAAATTATGGAGGAGGAAAAGATGAAAAAAGCCATTTTCTTAGACAGGGACGGTGTCCTGAATGAGGTATTATCAGACCGTGTTAAGTTTGTTAATCGTCCAGAGGAACTCTATCTTCTAGAGGGGGCCGCTGAAGCTGTTGCTGAGCTCAGCAAAGCAGGCTATGAGATTTTCGTTGTAACAAACCAAGGAGGTGTCGGTCTTGGCTTCCTGAAGGAAAAGCGTCTCCATGAGATCCATGATCGCATGAACGAAATGATTAAAGAGCATGGCGGCCATATTAAGGAAGTGGCCTACTGCCCTCATAAACCAAAAGCAGGCTGTGAATGCCGAAAACCGAATGCCGGAATGCTTCTCGACCTTGCCAGCAGACATGACATTGATCTGCCAGGCAGCGTAATGGCTGGTGACCACGAACGGGATATCGAGGCCGGCAAGAAAGCAGGCTGCAAGACCGTCTTCATTGGTACTGAAGAAACGAGTGCCGATGAAAAAGCACCTACGCTTCAAGCTGCAGTACCATTAATCCTTCGTTTACTAGAGTCCTGAAAAAACGCTGCCAAGTGATCGGCAGCGTTTTAATTATTTTTTCAACTGTAATATCGGTTCGCTTCGATATATTGGAAATGAGATAAAAAAAGAAGTTCACTAGAGAACTTCTTTATAAAATAAAGCTCAGGACCACCTTTTGCGGCATATCCTGCTCACTGTATACATCTTGTTTCAATCTTTCGCAAGATGGCATTTCATATGAAAAATCTTCTACCGTTTCAGGAATAATCCCTTCTTGCTTCAATGTGTTGAAAACCTTCTGCATCGCATCGTCTGTATCAATGCATTCTTCCGTACCCTCATATTTAAAACAATCAACACATGTCTCAACGATATTTGCATCAATCTGTTCCTGTGTGAATACTAATTTCGCACCAGTCATCTTCTCAACTTCACGATTTTCCAGTTCAATAATCGTTGTCACGTTCATTATTGGCACCTCCGTTTGTATTACACTATCATTATAGTAATTTAAAAACCAAACAGGGGCAGTATACAATTTAATTCATTTATTCTTCACATATTACCGACAAAAATCTGTCAAAAACTCGATATCAATGGGATTCCCCATACCCAACCAGGGATATATTGTAACGCTTTAAAGCACTGGGGGTCTGACCCCCGGCGTGGTAATGCGGTGAAGTGCGGGGGGAAGGGGTATTCCGCAAGAATGAGGTGGTATTCCGCAAGATCCCAAGGGTATTCCGCAACTTTTTGTCGAAATCCCGCAACTTTTTGTCAGAATCCCGCAACTTAAAAAACTTCCCTTACTAATAATCTGAAAAAATTAAATAGAACAACATTATGAAATCCAATTGACCTCCCTGAGAAATGTTGATACTATCTCTAGTATTATTTAAATCTAAATAGTTATTCCTTGTATATGTTCAAGAATATGGCTTGAACGTTTCTACCATGCTACCGTAAATTGCGTGACTACAAGGGACTTAAATATTTGCTATTTTCTTTATTGGCATCTATTTGTCCTTTGTGGTACTCCGGCAGCATAAACTGCCGGAGTTTTTTTATTTTCATCGGGAAATCAACCAGGAGGACAGCACATGAAAAACTTTTTTCAATTTGCAGAACGACATACAAATTATAAACAAGAAACACTTGCCGGTATCACAACATTCTTATCGATGGCATACATCCTGGTCGTCAACCCTATGATCCTGAGCCAGGCTGGCATGGATAAAGGAGCGGTTTTTACAGCTACAGCACTTTCAGCGATCATTGGTTCGCTTCTAATAGGACTGCTGGCGAACTTCCCGATCGGGATTGCACCGAGCATGGGCTTGAATTCTTTTTTCACTTTCACCGTCAGCATTGGAATGGGTGTAAAATGGGAGATTGCTCTAACTGGTGTATTTATCGCAGGCGTATTATTCGTCATCCTTAGTCTACTGAAAATCCGCGAAAAGATAATTAATGTCATTCCTCAGGATTTAAAGCATGCAATTGCTGCTGGCATCGGATTTTTCGTTGCTTTTATCGGATTGAAAAATGCCGGCATCATTGTCGGCAGTGAAGCAACGTTTGTTTCAATCGGCAACCTGACATCAGGACCAGTTCTGCTTGCCTTGTTTGGTTTCATCGTCAGTGTGATTTTGATGGCGCGCGGGGTCAGCGGCGGTATTTTTTACGGAATGGTGATTTCGACGATTGTTGGGATTCTGACAGGATTGATCGATAAACCTGGCGCCATCGTTGGCAAGGTTCCTGACATATCTCCAACATTTGGTGTTGTCTTCAATCATCTTGGCGACATTTTCACCCCAGATGTATTGGCTGTTATTTTCACTTTTCTATTTGTAGCATTCTTTGATACAGCAGGCGCTCTGATTGCTGTTGCCAGCCAAGCTGGATTGATGAAGGATAATAAAATCCCAAATGCTGGCCGCGCTTTGCTTGCAGACGCAGTCTCAGCAGTTGCTGGGTCTGTATTAGGCACATCGACAACCGCATCGTTCGTAGAATCATCAGCTGGAATTGCAGTCGGCGGACGGACAGGATTCACATCAGTCATCATCTCAGCCTGTTTCGCCGTGGCACTTTTATTTTCACCGATTTTATCTGTCATCACTCCGGAAGTGACAGCACCTGCACTGATTATTGTTGGAGCGTTAATGGCTTCTGAAATCAGCAAAATTAACTGGAGCAATTTAGCTGTCATCATTCCATCGTTCGTTACGATCATCATGATGCCATTGACCTTCAGTGTCGCAACCGGCATTGCTCTTGGATTCATACTATATCCGCTGATGATGCTTGGCATGGGCAAGCAACGAGATGTTCATCCAATCATGTATGTTCTTGGAGTCTTGTTTGTTGGTTACTTTATATACGTATAAATCAAAAGCCCCGTTTCTCATTCAAAGAGGACGGGGCTTTCTGTATTACAGCTTCTCAATTTCCTTGACAATTTCCTCGCAGATTTTATGGGTTTCAAGGCTGTCCCTTGCTGGGATTAAAGTGGAGGTGTTGTTATTAACAGCCTGCAGGAAATCAAAAATGATTTGTTCAAAACCTCGCTTATGAAGGGTTGGCTCCCAGTCATTGCTGCCTTTTCTTGTTTCATTGCGATTCTCTTGAACCATCAGTTCTGACACATTCAGGACAGTTCTTTTTTCATTTGAATGGAACACTTCCACCTTTTCTTCGACAACACCGCTGTCACGATTCATGATGCCAATCGCAATTCCTTCAGCTGCAACTAACTGAATGACGACATGATGTAAAAATGCGCCGTTTTTCTTGCCTGTCACGTTCACCTGCTTGATTTTAAAAGGAAATAAAAATCTCAATGTATCAACAACATGGATAAAATCATCAAAAACGAAATTACGTATTTCCCCTGGGAGAGCTCTCCTGTTTTTTTGCATGATCACCATATTCGGGTCCTTAAGCTCTGCAAGTTGTTTGTAGACTGGAGCGTATCTCCGATTGAAGCCGGTCATTAGAATCAATCCACTTTCTTCTGCAAGCTCAGTCAATTCCTTTGCCTGTTCGAATTGGTAGGCAATGGGTTTATCGACATAAACATGTATGCCAGCCAAAAGCAGCTTTTTAACAATCTCGTAATGCGTTTCCGTCGCGCTGTGCACAAAAGCACCTTTAATTCCGCTTGATATTAGCTCATCAAGACTTGGATGGATATGTGGAAAACGATACTTTTTAGCAAGTGTCTCAAGCTTTGAAAGGTCACGGGTAAACAGATGGAACTCTATGTCTCCTTTTTCAGCGAATACTGGTAGATACGCCTTCTGCGCTATGTCACCTAATCCGATTATGCCAATTTTCAACATTTCTTTTCCCCCTGGTCCTTTAACGTATTTGAATATGTTAAGTTTACACATGTGTGGAAGGTAAGAAAAGCGTAAGCACCTTGTAAAAGGAACGGCG
>NZ_JBAVFI010000785.1:0-3736 GCF_049588175.1 Mesobacillus sp. | reverse complement strand
TGTAAGCGACTGTATATCATGGAACATTATTGGCGGTTCGTTTTGGTCGATAATACTACCAGTCCCTTGATCAATCCAATCATAAATACCTGCTTTGTACTCAACAGGTTCTCCAGCAATTAGAAGCTGCACCTCAGGAGCCTTTGCAAAAGTGGTTGATCCTCCCCTAGTTTTTCCTCCTTCAGCTGTCTGAAACCAGTCAAGTGAAACAGTTATTAAAACAGCAATTATAACGAAAACATAAGGAAGCCATTTATTTTTCATTCTTGTTATTCTCCAATCTCTAAAAGCTTTGCTATTTCTTTTTTGTATAGTGGTTTTTCAGGGGAATTAAAACTAGCGGTGTATCTACTTTAGGATGAAGTTTATTCAATCTACTGAGGCTAACAGAACAGCTCATACCCACTAACAAAAATAGGTACTCGATAATTAACTGTTTGTTTCAATATAAAGGAACAAAAGTCAATTGAATAGATATACCTTGTTTGAAAAGGAAATTTGATTGCGCTTGCAACCAGATTATATTAGTATCTTACTGAATACATTTGGTGGTGTTGCAGTGGAAATTACAAAACATTTGCTCCTGAATCTGTCTCTTTTATTAGTACTGCTGTTTTTTACACAACTGGTTATTGAGAGACAGGCGACTGAAAAAAACCGGAATGGCCTGCAAATACTTTATTTTATCTTATCGATTTTAATTTGTTTTATTTTTTCAATTGAAACAAGCGATGGTATACGCTTTGATCTTCGACAGGTGCCTATGATCCTTGGAAGCCTATATACAGGGCAAGGATTTTTGCTTGCAGGTGTGACAATCCTCATGCGTGGGTTCATGGGAATCAATGATGGTTTTTGGACTTCTGCGGGAGTTTTTACCGTTCTGGCATTCGTTCTTACCTGGATTAGCAGCTGGTTTTCACGCCTTTCACTCAATCAACGGGTAGGCGTTTCCATACTGGTTACAGTGATAACATCGATGGTGCTGATGCAATTAATCGGGATTATCACGGAACCAATCACACATCCGGAGGCATGGATCAGTTTCCTTGTGATTCCGGCTATCACTACAGGCCTTATAAGTTACTCAATTGAAACAATTCGCCAGTCCTTGCTGATCCGTCAAAAGCTGGCTAAAGCAGACAAAATAGAAGTAGTAAGCCATCTCAGCGCAGCGATTTCACATGAAATCAGGAATCCATTGACAACAGTAAAGGGTTTCCTTCAGCTGCTTGGCGAACAATCCTATCCAGAAGAAAAGAAAAAGGAATTCATAAAGATAGCTGTTGATGAGCTTAATCGAGCAGAAGAGGTAATTAATGATTATTTAACTTTTGCACGTCCAGCTTTTGAAAAAGTTGAAAACATCGATGTGGAAAAAGAGTTAAATCATGTATTGAATGTCCTGAAGCCTCTCGCTTATTTGAATGATATCAAGATCAAACGTAAGTATATTCCTGGTTTGATTATTACTGGAGATCGTTCGAAATTTCAACAGGGCTTCATCAATCTCATTAAAAATGGTTTCGAAGCAATGCCAGATGGCGGTGAACTCACAGTACAGACCTTTCTTACAGGCCATACAGTACATATCCTTATATCGGATAATGGAATCGGGATGACTGAGGAACAAATTAACCGACTTGGTGAGCCTTACTATACTACAAAGGGACAGCAGGGGACCGGTCTTGGGATGATGGTCACCTTTAGTATCATCCGAGCGATGAAGGGAAAAGTGGAAATAAAGAGCCAGGTGGGAAAGGGCACGACATTCCATATGAAATTTTCTATCCGGTCCGAAAAGTAAGAGGAATCCTTCTGCACAGGCAGGAGGATTCTTTTTAAAATACTTTAGGAAGATGTTGTTTATTGATATACCTTTAATTGGTGCAGAAGAGAAATGACTCCTGGAAAAGATCATCTTCCATGTGATCGACCGCAGCGTATTTTAATTGTACAAGTATAATAGATACCAGTCTGGACCTGCTATTTTGCTTTCATATGACACGAAAAAGCCAATTTGACAAGTTTGGCTTTTCTTGACATTTATATCCAAGTTTGCTATATTTATAGTAGCACTTTGCACGTGTTAGGCATAATGCAATTTGCTTGTTCTAATGTTTGAAAACGTTTGAATGAGTTAAGCAGTGAGGAACTAAACGTTGTGATTTGCTAAATTTAAATCATGGCTTGTTCAGCCGATCTAGGAGGATTTTTTTTTATGAAAAACGGTAAAGTTAAATGGTTTAATGCAGAAAAGGGTTTCGGTTTTATCGAAGCTGAAGATGGCAACGACGTTTTCGTTCACTATTCAGCAATTCAAACAGAAGGATTTAAAACATTAGAAGAAGGCCAAGAAGTATCTTTCGAAGTTGTTGAAGGTGCTCGTGGGCCACAAGCTGCTAACGTTACTAAACTATAATTATCATATATGACCTTATAGCCCAGCCAGTAGGCTGGGTTTTTGTTTTACATACATTTTACAATCCATTTGAAACTTTACCATTATCAAAATCGTACTAATATCAAATCATTTTTTTCATTTAAAAAGGGGGTACAGTTTAATGGTATTTTTTTTAGCTGCAACAGCAGGTGCTGCCATCATAATATCAATTGCTTTTTTAAAAAATAATGAAAAACACAAAAAGGCATTGCTGAAAGAAAATATACCCGATAATTTGGGCTTGCTCAATGGAGTACCCGCTCAGAAATTAATGACAAAACTGGATCAGGCACTTTCTTATGAATATTTAAACCAGGTTAAAATACGTTACTTAAGTGAGCATCCCGAAATAAGTGAGGATGAGTTTGAGTGGAGATTATTTGAATTAAAACGCTATTTTTTATTGAATTCGATCATGAAAAATACGCCGATGTTCAGCATGAAAGTGGATGAAATCTGGCACGAAATGCTCATGTTCACTAAAGAGTATGAAGTTTTTTCAAATAAATATTTAGGAAAAATGCTGCATCATACACCCAATCTCGAGCCAGAACCTGCACCACAGGAGCGGGCCATTTTCGATTGGGTATTTGCCCAGTTGTTCGATGTTACGGAGTATACATGGAAAGCCTGGGGCTCCTTCTTCCAATATCCTCTCGATCAAGCTGTATTAAAAAATGTTTACACATTAAGTGATGAAGAACTGAAGCAGCGCTATTTCAAGGTAGAAGAAAGTAATGAAGAATTGGTGAGTTATTTAATTCGACAGCTAAAAGAGCAGCTCCTCGAATCTGAAGATATATACAGCAAACATAAGAAGGGTAAATTCACACGACCAGCAAGATACGGAGACTTATCACCATTAACGATGGTTATGGTGTTTTACTCTTACTATTATTTTGATGAGTATTGGGTGTACGCAAAAGAATATGCCTATGCAAGCCAGGTTCAGGGTACGGCCGGTTGCAGTGCCGTATTTTGTGGAACGGGTGACAGCGGCCAGGATTCGCATGATGGGAAAGGCTGTTCAGGTCACAGCTGTTCCGGTAGCTGTTCGTCAAGCAGCTGCTCGAGCTGCGGCGGAGGATGCTCATGATTACGGTGTTTCAGTAAAAAAAACCTGCCTTATAGCAGGTTTTTTTAATGGTATTATAGTAACGTTGTTAGTGCGATTAAAATAACACAATATAAGACATTTATTTTGCGTTGGTATTTATAATTCTCAGTTGAGCAATAGTTTTTTAATCACATTTTGGAGATTTCCAGCAGTCATAATCCCGGAAAAATCCAGAC
>NZ_JBAVFI010000784.1:0-11307 GCF_049588175.1 Mesobacillus sp. | reverse complement strand
TGAATATTGTCTTTGAAAAAATGTCTGGTGGCGATGGCGAGAAGGTCACACCCGTTCCCATACCGAACACGGAAGTTAAGTTTCTCAGCGCCGATGGTAGTTGGGGGTTTCCCCCTGTGAGAGTAGGACGCCGCCGGGCAAGATGCATTTTCATCCTGGACAAACTTCCTGGATGAGGCATTCGAATCAACTGCATAGAGTTATGAAAAATACCATTATTCCGCAGTAGCTCAGTGGTAGAGCACTCGGCTGTTAACCGAGCGGTCGTAGGTTCGAATCCTACCTGCGGAGCCATTATCTCTAAATGACATCGATCATTTGAGCTGGCAGCAAAATGCTTCCATAGCTCAGCAGGTAGAGCACTTCCATGGTAAGGAAGAGGTCAGCGGTTCGAGCCCGCTTGGAAGCTCTGAAAATATTAATAATATGGCCCCTTGGTCAAGCGGTTAAGACACCGCCCTTTCACGGCGGTAACACGGGTTCGAATCCCGTAGGGGTCACTTTTTTAAATGGAGGATTAGCTCAGCTGGGAGAGCATCTGCCTTACAAGCAGAGGGTCGGCGGTTCGATCCCGTCATCCTCCACCATATTTTTTTAACCACGCCGGTGTAGCTCAATTGGTAGAGCAACTGACTTGTAATCAGTAGGTTGGGGGTTCAAGTCCTCTCGCCGGCACCATGCTTCTTACTTCTCTGGTTTAAATCAGCAGTAAGATTTGTGGAGGGGTAGCGAAGTGGCTAAACGCGGCGGACTGTAAATCCGCTCCCTCGGGGTTCGGCGGTTCGAATCCGTCCCCCTCCACCATTTTAATACATATTAAAATTGGACAAGTAATTGATGTCCTTTTTATTTTTCCCATTGGGCTATAGCCAAGCGGTAAGGCAACGGACTTTGACTCCGTCATGCGTTGGTTCGAATCCAGCTAGCCCAGCCATTTATTTTCTTTTTGCATTTGATGCTTAACAGACGATAAAATGGGTAGATTAAGCCTATGAGCCATTAGCTCAGTCGGTAGAGCAAGTTGCTCACTGCCTTGGTCCACTTCTGCGGCAACTTGCGAGAAAGACCGTAAGGACTTTCGAGCATCTTAGATGCGACAGTGAGGCCTTATTGGGTAAGTTCAGCTTGTAATTAATCTAAACTTTATGAGCCATTAGCTCAGTCGGTAGAGCATCTGACTTTTAATCAGAGGGTCGAAGGTTCGAGTCCTTCATGGCTCACTCATGTTAAGACCCCTAAGAATAAACTTAATCCTTTATTTTAGGGGTCTTATTTATATAATATTTATGCGGAAGTAGTTCAGTGGTAGAATACAACCTTGCCAAGGTTGGGGTCGCGGGTTCGAATCCCGTCTTCCGCTCCAAATGGGGCCTTAGCTCAGCTGGGAGAGCGCCTGCCTTGCACGCAGGAGGTCAGCGGTTCGATCCCGCTAGGCTCCACCATTACACTACATAAATACCATTCAGCCATAAATCCAATAGGGTTTATGGCTTTTTTTTATTCTCTATATTAAAGCATTGTCGATTATACTATTCATTAAATTCCAAACCGTATATATATTCATAAAGTTGTCCAGTTGAGTCATTGAAATGAAAGCGGTTAAAATAGTGTAAAAGGGGAGAAAGTAGGGGTTGGTATGAGAAAGCTTTCAATAATTGGTATGCCTATGGATTTGGGGCAGATGAGAAGGGGCGTCGACATGGGGCCCAGCGCCATCCGCTATGCTGGCATCAATGAAAGATTAAGAGAATTATTTGATGAGATAGAGGATTTAGGTGATATCGCGGTTGGAAGGCCAGAAGTGAAAATTGATCCAAACAGTAATTTGAGAAATCTTGAGTTAGTTGCAGAGAAAAATAACCTGCTTGCGGAGGAAGTCGATAAAATCATCGAATCTGGTTCTTTCCCGCTCGTGTTAGGTGGGGACCATAGTATTGCGATTGGAACATTGGCTGGAGTTTCTAAACATTACAAGAACCTGGGCGTCATATGGTATGACGCGCACGGTGATTTAAATACCGCTGATACATCACCATCAGGGAATATCCACGGAATGCCTTTGGCTGCCAGCCTGGGCCTTGGACATGAATCATTGACTCAATTAGGAGGATTTGCGCCTAAGGTAAAACCTGAAAATATCGTCATCATCGGCGCGCGTGCTCTTGACGATGGTGAAAAAGAATTAATAAAAGAACTCGGCATCAAGGTGTTTACGATGCATGAAATTGATAGACTTGGAATGGCGAAGGTTATGGAAGAAACAATCAGCTATTTAAAAGATAAAACCGATGGTGTCCATCTTTCTCTGGATCTTGACGGTTTGGATCCAACCGATGCACCAGGTGTGGGTACGCCGGTTTTCGGAGGCATCAGCTACCGAGAGAGTCATTTAGCAATGGAAATGCTCGAAGAGGCAGGCATTATCACTTCCGCGGAGTTTGTTGAGGTCAACCCGATTCTTGATGAAAAGAACAAGACAGCAATAGCTGCAGTGGCTTTGATGGGTTCTTTATTTGGTGAAAAACTATTATAAGGGTTTCGTTTCATCCTAGAAAAATCGAATCCTCATAATAAATAAATTGTTTTCATATCTAACGCTTGAATCGAATATAAATATCTGTGACTTGAATTGAATATAAATATCTGTTTGATTGCAAAAAAATAGGAGCAGCAGCCAGATTTGGCTGCTGCTCCTTTATAGTTAATACATAACTGTCTTATTGGATAATAAGTTATAATATTTATTTAGTAATAGATCTAGCTTTGTACTGATGTCTACCACTCTTTGGTTTGACAGCGAGGTTTTAGCAGCTAGTTCAACCATTTCTTTACGGCATTGTTCAATATCCTTCAACAAAGTTTCTGCGCACATTGCGAAAACTCCTCGCTTTCTTTAGAATATAGTTCATTTATACCCCATATTAAAGTTTTTAAACAAATATGGTAAAAATTTGTTAATATTAACTTATTGAGTTTTTTTAGACTTTTTACAGCAAAAAGAGCATCCAACAGTCGATTTCCGTATGAATTTGTCTAATTTTTAACTAAATCAAGGTGAAAAATATTTTTATAAAAAAAAACGAAACCTTTTCCGGAATCGATTCGTATATCGATTAGCCGCATGAAGCGCGGAGGTAAACTAATGGAAACCATCGTAAAACAAAGAATAAAACAAGTGATCAAGGGAGATCAAAATGCCTATGGCGAGATTGTTGAAATATACAAGGACAAGGTATTTCAGATTTGCTACCGTATGCTTGGGAATCGGCATGAAGCAGAGGATATTGCACAGGAAGCCTTTATCCGTGCATATATCAATATAAACAGCTTCAATCAAAACCTGAAATTTTCTACATGGCTATACAGAATTGCAACCAACCTTTGCATAGACCGGATTCGGAAAAAGAAACCAGACTATTTTCTTGATGCTGAAGTTCCGGGAACAGAGGGCTTGAATATGTATTCGCAAGTGCCATCTGACACGCCATTGCCAGAGGATGAGGTCGAAAGCATTGAATTGCAGGACACGATTCAAAAAGAAATTTCAAAACTACCCGATAAATACAGGTCGGTTATCGTATTAAAGTATATTGAAGAGCTTAGCCTGAATGAGATCAGCGAGATTCTGGATCTCCCGCTTGGTACGGTAAAGACAAGAATACATCGAGGCAGAGAAGCCTTAAGACAGCAATTGCGACACGTATAATGTGAGGTGAAAGAAATGAAATGTCCAGAACATGTAATTGAATATATGCATGAATATTTAGATGATGAAATTCCTGAAGAACATGAGAAGGTCTTGAGAGAACATTTACAGAGTTGTAACGATTGCCAGGAATACTTCAGGGAGTTGAATAAATCCATTGCTCTTGTGCAGAGCACATCCCATATCCAGGCGCCAAGCGATTTTACCTCAAAGGTAATGGCTGGCTTGCCAAAGGAAAAGAAAAAGACAGAAATTCAACGCTGGTTCAGAAGTCATCCGTTGTTAACAGCGGCTTCTCTTTTCCTAGCCTTGATGACAGGCAGCATCTTGACTACATGGAATGAAGAGCACCAATTTTCGGTTTCTAAGCAGCCTAATCTGGTGGTGGAGAATGACACAGTCATTGTACCCCAGGGTGAAGTTGTAAAGGGCGATGTGGTTGTCAGAAATGGCAAGGTGAAAATAGAGGGTGAGGTCCAGGGGAATGTGACCGTGATCAACGGAGAACAGTACCTGGCTTCCGCGGGAAATGTGACGGGAGAAATAACAGAGGTTAATGAAGTGTTTGAATGGATTTGGTACCACATAAAAAAGACATTCAAAAACGCGGCAAGCCTTTTTGAAACAGAACAGAAAGAACAGTCATTCCAATAGGAGTGACTGTTTCAGTTTGTCGACAAAGATACAGTTGAACGATCAGTTACAGAAACCCTGTTGATTGGAGTGGAAGGCGCGAAGACTCCTGCGGGCTTAGCTGGACAGGTGAGACCCCGCAGGAGCTTGCGACGAGGAGGCTCACCGCCAGCCCCGCGGAAAGCGAAGCGCCTGGAATGGAAATCAACAGACCCGTTTTACATTCCAACCAAAATAAAAAAACTGTAGACAAGCACGATTTTCATCGGGTTTTGTCTCTACAGTCTGGAACAGTCTTTCCAATAGGATTGGCTGTTTTTTTTCATTGATATTTACAGACAGCTACTAGATTCTCGATTAACTGGGAGATCGGATGTATAGCCATTCTTATGAGTGTAAGCTGACAATCTTGTGAATTTACTTCATTATTAATTAAACTTCTCTTATGTTATAATAAAAAAGTTACATATGTTTATGAGCAGAGATGCGTGCTATATTTTTGCTTATGAACCATGAGCTGTTTTCGAGATTGCTGCTGTTTAATGCAAGCCGAAAAGTTTATGAAAAGAGCTTTTCTAAAGGCTGTTTTCTCTTTCAGGCAGGGCGTTTTCTTACATAAAAGGATGTATATCTTCTGGAATTGAAATGGAGATTGTTTGTATGAAAAGCCTCGAATAATACGAAAAGAGCCTTACTAATCTAATGGAGGAAGTGCAATGTCGTTTGCAGATTTCGATTTATTGGAATATCTAGCCAATATTGTTGACATACTCCTGGTTTGGTTCGTCATTTATAAGCTGATTGCCATCATTCGTGGAACGAAGGCTGTGCAACTTTTAAAAGGAATCTTCGTGATTCTTATTGTGAAATTTGTCAGTGATTTCTTCGGATTGAATACACTCAGCTGGATGATGGAACAAGTTTTAACCTGGGGATTCCTAGCCATCATCATCATCTTCCAGCCGGAATTAAGGAGAGCACTTGAGCAATTGGGTCGAGGGCGGCTTTTCTCCAGATCAGGGCTGCAGGAAGAAGAAGATGAAGAGAAAATGGTGGAGGCAATTATTAAGGCAACCGATTATATGGCAAAGCGCCGGATCGGAGCATTGATCTCGATTGAAAGAGAAACTGGAATGAGTGATTATATCGAAACTGGCATTCCACTTCAATCTAAGATTTCCTCTGAATTGCTGATTAATTTATTTATACCGAATACACCGCTTCATGATGGAGCTGTCGTCATACAGAAAAACATCGTTGCAGCTGCTGCTTGTTATCTACCGCTATCAGAAAGTCCGTTCATTTCTAAAGAGCTGGGAACAAGGCACAGAGCGGCACTTGGAATCAGTGAGGTAACCGACAGTATTACGATCGTTGTTTCTGAAGAGACAGGGAATGTATCGGTTACTCGAAATGGAGAGCTTTATCGGGATTTGAGCGGGGAAACGCTAAAAGAACTGCTCGCCGCCGAATTAATCACACCATCAAGAATCAAGCAGGCAGCTTCTACCCGCTGGAATTGGAGGGGGAAGAAAAATGGATAAACTCATGGATAATCCATGGTTCATTAAAATGGTTGCCTTGGTTCTTGCGATTCTGCTCTTTGGGTCTGTCCCTAAAAATGACCCTGATAAACCCGGGGATGTAAATGTCCCATCGGACGAGAAAGTTGAAACAATCGAAGAAGTGCCGGTAAAAAGCTATTACGACACAGATACCCTTGTTGTAACAGGTGTTCCTGAGACAGTAACCATTACGCTTCAAGGTCCAAAAAACCTTGTACAGCAGGCAAAAGCGTTACGGAATTTCGAGGTGTTTGTAGACCTGACGAAAGCCGACATGGGTAAACAGCGAGTTCCAATCACCATTAGAGATATTTCCGATCGGCTTACGGTAACCATTAAACCAGGCTATGCCAATGTTTCCATTCAGGAAAAAGTAACGAAGGAATTCAAGGTAGAGGCAGAATACAGCCATAATCTTGTTGAAGAAGGCTATATTGCTGAAAAACCTACCGTAAATCCAAGTAAAGTTCAAATCACTGGTGCGAAGGATCTCGTGGATAGAATTACTTATGTAAAAGCAACCGTTAATGCGAACGGTAAAATATCTGACAGCATAACGCGTGAGGCCGGTGTCCTCGTTTTAGACAAAGATATGAATAAGCTCGATGTCAATGTTGAACCTGATACGGTGGAAGTAACGATTCCTGTCAAGAGTTCCAGTAAAAAGGTGCCAATCGATATCGTCCGGAAAGGGAATCCTCCCGAAGGAGTAACGATTGAATCCATTACTGCGGATACGAAGGAAGCGGAAATCATAGCGGATCCGGAGATTTTATCTGAAGTGAAAAATGTTCGGGTCGAGGTAGATCTCAGTGAAATTACGGATGACACCGAGTTGACGCTGCCTGTAATCATTTCTAATGGGGTCGTGAAGGTTTCACCGGAGACGGTAAAGGTTTCAGTGACAGTAACAAAGGAATCCGAAAAAACAATCTCAAATATTCCGATTGAGATTGAAGGTATGAACGATGAGTTTGAGGTTGACTTCCTCAACCCTGCAAATGGCCAAACAGACATTACAGTTACTGGTCCAAGCAATATCGTTTCTCCGCTTGCCGCCGGCAATTTTAAAATCTTGATTGATGTGTCCGGTTTGGATGAAGGAGAGCATGAAGTAGACATGAAGGTGACAGCACCTGTAAATATTATTTGGAAACTGGCTAAGGAAAAAGCCAATATAACTGTTGCGAAGAAAGAAGCATAATTTGACTGCAATTTTTCAAACAAGGAGAGATTTTAAGAATGGGTAAATATTTCGGTACAGATGGAGTACGCGGCGTTGCAAATAGTGAATTAACACCAGAATTGGCATTCAAACTTGGACGTTTCGGAGGCTATGTTCTTACGAAAGACCATAACAGACCAAAGGTGTTGATTGGCCGTGATACCCGCATCTCGGGCCATATGCTTGAAGGAGCACTTGTTGCCGGCCTATTGTCAATTGGAGCGGAAGTTATGAGGCTCGGTGTCATCTCCACTCCGGGGGTATCTTACTTAACAAAGGCCCTTGGTGCTCAGGCAGGAGTTATGATTTCTGCTTCGCATAATCCAGTAGCGGATAATGGCATTAAATTCTTTGGTCCAGATGGCTTCAAGCTTTCTGATGATCAAGAGCTTGAAATCGAACAATTAATGGATTTAGAGGCTGATGAACTTCCACGTCCAGTTGGTGCAGACCTTGGACAGGTTAATGACTATTTCGAAGGCGGACAAAAATACCTTCAGTACTTGAAGCAATCTGTTGATGAAGATTTTACAGGCCTGCATATCGCATTAGACTGCGCTCACGGAGCAACATCTTCATTAGCTGCGCATTTGTTTGCTGACCTGGATGCTGATCTTTCAACAATGGGAGCATCTCCAAATGGCCTGAACATCAATGATGGAGTTGGCTCGACTCACCCTGAAGCGCTTGCTGCATTTTTAAAAGAGAAGGGTGCAGATCTAGGTCTAGCATTTGATGGTGACGGCGACCGTTTGATTGCAATCGATGAAAAAGGAAATATCGTCGATGGTGACCAGATTATGTACATTTGCGGCAAGTTCATGAAGGAGAGAGGCCAGCTGAAGCAAGGAACAGTTGTCTCTACCGTAATGAGCAACCTTGGATTCTATAAAGGCCTTGAAGAGCACGGAATCCAAAGCGTGCAAACTGCAGTCGGCGACCGTTATGTAGTAGAAGAAATGAAGAAGACTGGCTATAATCTCGGCGGAGAGCAGTCTGGACACATCATTTTCCTTGATTACAATACAACAGGTGACGGCCTTCTGACAGGGCTGCAGCTGGCAAACATCTTGAAAGTGACAGGAAAGCCACTTTCAGAGCTTGCAGGTGAAATGAAGAAATATCCACAGGTTCTAGTGAATATTCGAGTAACAGACAAGCATCACGTGACAGACAACCAAAAGGTAAAAGAAGTAATCGAACAGGTTGAAGCTGAAATGAATGGCAATGGCCGCATCCTTGTTCGCCCTTCCGGAACTGAACCTCTAGTGCGTGTTATGGCTGAAGCTCCTTCCGCTGAGCTTTGCCAGGAATATGTTAACCGTATTGCAGCAGTTGTTGAGGAAGAAATGGGATTGAAGGAATAGATTTTAATCAAGCTTAAGCGCCTTGTTGTGGTGCTTAAGCTTTTTTTATTCTGGTACAAAATGCGCACTGGTTTTTAAAAAGGAACAGGGGCAAATCGCCTTTTGTTTTTACATATTTAAGGATGTCCGGAACAAAACAAAGTCCTTTTGCATATTTATTTATGAAGGAAAGTTTTTAGCATGCCTGTGATGGGTAAGTGTACAGGTAGGCAGTTTCCTGTGTTTTCTATTGACGGATTCATCAGTATCATGTATGATAATCCTGTTTTTGTAAAAAGGCTTATTTCGCTAATACACTTTAAAAAGATATGCGAAACAGCCTGTGAAAAAACAAAAGCACCAAACCAATTGAAAGGTGGGCAGGGGTTCAAATAGAAAACTTAAAAGCGCCAGGACTAATCTGTGAATCGGATAATTGGATTAGTTGACGAGGTGGAGGTTTATCGAATTTTCGGCGGATGCCTCCCGGCTGAAAGCACAGCCGCGAATTCCTTCTTTAAAACATTTTGGCAACTTAATGGACAAAGAGAAGGGGATGCTAAAACTAGAGAGGTAATGATGTAAAAGTCAGACCTCAAACCAATTATAAAAGAGATAAGGGGGCAAGCTGCCCCTAAAAAGGCTTCTTGCTCCCTGTCGTACAGGAGGAAAAGAAGTTATGTGTGGAATTGTTGGATATATTGGGAATAATGACTCGAAAGAGATTTTATTAAAAGGTCTTGAAAAGCTTGAATATAGAGGCTATGACTCTGCGGGGATTGCAGTCATCAACGGCAATGGCGTGCATGTTTTTAAAGAAAAAGGACGCATTGCTGACCTTCGCACTGCAGTAGACCTTGATGTGATGGCAAACGCAGGTATTGGCCATACTCGATGGGCTACTCATGGACCGCCAAGCAAGGTGAACGCTCACCCTCACCAAAGTTCTACTGGCAGATTAACTCTTGTTCACAATGGTGTAATCGAAAACTACGATCTATTAAAGCGCGAGTATTTGCAAAATGTTGAATTGAAAAGTGAAACAGACACAGAAGTAATCGTTCAGCTGCTTGAACTGTTCGTTAACGAAGGTCTGAGCGTGGAAGACGCATTCCGCAAAACGCTGACACTTTTACATGGTTCATATGCACTTGCCCTTATCGACGAGCAGAACGATGAAACTATTTTTGTTGCGAAAAACAAGAGCCCACTTCTAGTAGGTCTTGGAGAAGGCTTCAATGTTGTAGCGAGTGACGCTATGGCAATGATCCAGGTAACAAGCCAATACGTAGAACTGATGGACAAGGAAATGGTTCTTGTTACGAAGGACGAAGTGACGATCAAGAACCTTGAGGGAGAAGTCATCGAACGTGCTCCTTATACAGCAGAGCTTGACGCAAGCGATATCGAAAAGGGAACATACCCTCACTATATGCTAAAAGAGATCGACGAGCAGCCGCTTGTAATGCGCAAAATCATCCAGAACTACCAGGATGGCGAAGGCGCATTAGAAATCGACTCTGACATCGTTGCTGCGATGAAGGAAGCAGACCGCATTTACATCATTGCTGCGGGTACTTCTTACCACGCTGGTCTTGTCGGAAAACAGTTCATCGAAAAATTGGCGAAGATTCCTGTTGAAGTCCATATCTCAAGTGAGTTCGGTTACAACATGCCGCTTCTTTCTGAAAAGCCATTGTTCATCTTCATTTCACAGAGCGGTGAAACAGCGGACAGCCGTCAGGTTCTCGTTCAGGTGAAGGAAATGGGCTATAAAGCTCTAACAATTACGAACGTTCCTGGTTCAACACTTTCCCGTGAAGCTGATTACACATTATTGCTTCATGCAGGTCCTGAAATTGCCGTTGCTTCAACTAAGGCTTATACAGCACAGCTTGCTGTACTATCTATTTTAGCTGAAGTTACAGCTCGCGGCCTTGGCCATGAAGTAGACTTTGACCTTGTACAGGAATTAGGTATCATCGCAACTGCTATGGAAGCTCTTTGTGATGACAAAGAAGAATTCGAAAGCATTGCTCGCGAGTACCTGACTGTAACAAGAAACGCATTCTTCATCGGACGCGGAATCGACTTCTACGTAGGCCTTGAAGGCGCGTTAAAGCTAAAGGAAATTTCGTATATCCAGGCTGAAGGCTTTGCAGGCGGAGAATTGAAGCACGGAACAATCGCTTTGATTGAAGACGGCACACCAGTCATCGCCCTTGCAACTCAAGACTTTGTAAACCTAAGCATCCGTGGAAACGTCAAAGAAGTCGTAGCCCGCGGAGCTAACCCGTGCATCATTTCCATGAAAGGACTGGAAACAGACGAAGACCGTTTCGTCATTCCAGAAGTGCACAGCCTATTAACACCTCTTATCTCTGTAATACCAATGCAATTGATTTCTTACTACGCAGCACTGCACCGCGACTGCGACGTAGATAAGCCACGTAACTTGGCTAAGTCGGTTACGGTTGAATAGATTGATTTTTGTAGAACCCCCTTTGGATTTAATTTCGAGGGGGTTTTTGTTATATGCTGAAGAATCTTTTTTGCCCGAAATAGAGCGTCTGCGCTTAAAAGGGTAACAGAAATAGGAAAGCTGTGCCCGAAATGGAGAGGCAGTCCCGAAAAGGGTAACAGAAATACAAAAGCTGTGCCCGAAATGGAGAGGCAGTCCCGAAAAGGGTAACAGAAATACGAAGGCTGTGCCCCAAATGGAGCGGTAGTCTCGAAAAGGGTAACAGAAATAAGAAAACTGTGCCCGTAATCGAGAGGCAGTCGTGAAAAGGGTAACAGAAATAGGTAAGCTGTGCCCGTAATCGAGAGGCA
>NZ_JBAVFI010000783.1:0-3577 GCF_049588175.1 Mesobacillus sp. | reverse complement strand
CCCATAGCCGAACACATAATGATTTTTGCGTCCTTAAAATCCTTTTTGATTTCTTTTACCGCATCAAGCCCGCTCATTTCGGGCATCGTAATGTCCATTGTCACAAGATCGGGTTTCAACTCGCGATATAGCCTTACTGCTTCACTTCCGTTTTCTGCTTCCCCTACGATTTCGTGATCCGCTTTTTTCAATATATTCGTTAAAGTGATTCTCATAAATTTCGCGTCGTCAACTATCAAAATTCTGGCCATCGCTGTATCCTCCCCGACAATCACAACAAGTATAAATTTATTATATTTGCCTTCTATTACTATATAACTATATTTACACATTAATTTCAATGTTAATACACCAACAATGTGCTGAATTGGAAAAAATAACTTATGAAAAAAATCTCATTTATGGACATATATCTTTTAAGCAATTCGAAATCTATAATGTTTTTTAAAAACCGGTAAAGTCGCCAAACAGCATAGAAAGTAAGGAAATCAGTTTTGTCATCCAATCAAAAAACAGCATGACTCCGACTAAAATCATGATATAGCCGCCAATTTTAACGATCTTGACATTATGCTTGCGAATCCACTGCATCTTTCCGATGAAAAATGAAAGAATGAAGAAAGGAATTGCAAAGCCAAGTGTATAAGCGATCATATAAAGCATTCCTGACCCTGGATTTGAACTAGCCAGAAGGATAACAGACGCCAGAATCGGACCGGTACATGGTGTCCATCCGGCTGCAAACGCCATTCCAATCAAGGAAGAACCAAAATAACCTGAAGGACGGTTCTTGAACTCGAACTTTCGATCTTTCATAAGGAATTCAGGTTTAAAAAAGCCAATGACCATCAAACCAAATGCAATGATAAAAATCGCGCCAAGCTGACGGATTAAGTCCTGGTATTGGATAAAAAATTGGCCCACGAATGATGTCCCAAAGCCGATTGCAATAAAGATAATGGAGAAGCCTAAAAGGAAAAATAGTGTATGAAGCAGGCTGCGTTTCTGCAGCATTGCATTTTCACCTTTCAGTTCCCCGAGTGACATCCCGGTAATATATGATAAGAATGCAGGGTATAGCGGCAGGCAGCATGGAGAAATAAAGCTCAGGAATCCAGCACTTAAGGCTATAAATATATTGATATCTGTCATGATCACTACTCCAATAATTAGTCGATTTGTTCCTATTCTAACAAAATTTCAATCCCATTATAATATATAAGCTGTGAACAATTTATTAATTCTATAAAAATGATGTTTAACATTAAAATATCTGGGTAAATTAAGATGGTGTTTTATTTTAGCAGGGAATTTTTTTACAAATGTTTCTTTTGAAATTTGGCAGCAAATGCTATATACTAATATAGCACTTGAAATTATTTCTATATTTATAACCTTTTTACATAAATGTAGTTTGATAGACTGCTAAGAGATAAAACAGGAAAGGATTTTCACATTGTCTAAAGAGCAACTGATCACTCTAATCGAGAAGAAACGTGAAGAATTGATTCAAATCGCTTCGAAGAATGGCCTCAGCTCAAACATTGCGATCCATCATAGCCAGGAGCTTGATGAACTACTAAATGAATATAACCGGGCATACATAAAAAAAGTTCCAACCCATTAAAAAACAGCTAAACGCATCGGGCGTTGTAGCTGTTTTATTTTTTCCAATTGTTATCCTACTACATCTTCCAGCCTCTCCACTGAACCATTTTGCAGTAAATACATCTTGTGGTAAAGCCCCTGATGCGCAAGCAGCTCCTGATGTGTACCCCGTTCGACGATTTCTCCATGATGCAGCACCACAATCTGATCGGCATCCTGTATCGTTGATAAACGATGAGCAATCGCAATCGTGGTCCTGCCTTGGCGCATTTTTGCGAGTGCAGTCTGGATCGCCTCTTCTGTTTCCGTATCAATATTTGCCGTTGCTTCATCCAGGACAAGAATCTTCGGATTCGCGGCAATCGTCCTTGCGAAGGCAATCAGCTGTCGTTGCCCGCTTGAGAAAGTGGAACCTCGCTCCGTTACCTTATGGTCATAGCCATCCTCAAGCTTCGCTATGAACGAATCAGCCTGGACGAATTCTGCTGCTTTCCTGATATCATCCTGATGTAGATCACTGTTATGCAGCTTGATATTATCCCCTACCGTTCCATAAAACAGGAATGGATCCTGGAGAACCAGCCCCATCTTTTCACGCAATTCATTTACCGGATAATTTTTTATCGAAGAACCATCAATCAGGATTTCCCCACGATTGAATTCATAGAATCGCATCAGCAAATTGATGATCGAGCTTTTTCCGCTACCAGTGTGGCCGACAAATGCCAGGGTTTCTCCTGGATTTACGGTAAAGCTAATATTTTTCAGAACATCACGCTTCCCATCATATGAAAAGCTTACGTCCTTGAACTCAATTTGTCCTTCATTAATTTTCTTGGATTCTATACCAGTTTGCGCTGGCGCAAGTTCTTCCTCATCAAGGAGTTTAAATACCCTCGATGCTGCTACGATTGCCTGCTGATACATCGACAGCCGCATCATCATATTGTTAACCGGTTCAAAGAAGCGATCCAAGTAATTGATGAACGCGTACAGGACACCTATTTCAATAGGGCTATTGAATGAAGTGATCCCAAAAAAGCTGAGCACGATAATCAGTGCGAATACGTATACAAGGTCGACAGCAGGACGCAGGAGCAAACCATCTGCCTTGATATTCTTCATGCCCGCTTCAAAGTGCTTATCGTTTATGTCGCCAAACTCCTTCTTCAATCTTTCTTCCTGGCGAAACATCTGGATTATCGCCATGCCTTGAAGAGATTCACTCAGTTTTGCATTCAGCTGGCTTAACCTCTCCCTCATATCCTGGTAAAACTTCGAACTAAGCTTTCGGTACATGCTCATGATAAAGACAATCAGCGGTAAAATCAGCATCGTGAATAAGGCGAGCTTCACATTAAGAATGAACATCGCCACAAAAATCCCAATTAAAAGCATGCCACTCTGGATAAAGGTTGCGATTACGCTAACGAACATATCCTTAATTGCTTCAGTGTCGTTTGTCACCCTTGAAACAAGCGATCCTGCAGGTGTTTTGTCAAAGTACTTCAATCCTAACTGCTGTACCTTTGTAAAAACATCAATCCGCATTTGCTGAATGATCTTTAGGGCAATCTCCTGGAATTTCAGGAGCTGGAAATAAGAAACTAAAACATTCAATACCTGAATTCCCATATAAGCAGTTCCAAGCATAAGCAGTGGTTTGAAAGGCAGATAGCCTTCCCTTAAGTAATCATCAATAAATATCTTTACAAGAATCGGACCTAACACATCGCCCACTGTCGCAAACAGCAAGAAGCCAAAGGCGATCATGATCATTTTCATATGTGGCTTTGCATAAGCAAGAAGCCTAAACAGCACAAATCGTTGCTCTTTCGCGTTTAATACAGGTGTCTTTTCCATCATGTCACCCTCCCTGCTCGACAAGCTCTTCAAGCTGCTGCCTTACATACATATCCTTATACCAGCCGTCCTGTTCCATCAGCTGATCGTGCGTACCACGTTCAGC
>NZ_JBAVFI010000782.1:0-5990 GCF_049588175.1 Mesobacillus sp. | reverse complement strand
GGTATGCATCGTGCTTAGAACAAGGTGACCTGTCAATGATGCTCTAACCGCTACCTCCACCGTTTCTTTGTCGCGGATTTCACCAACCATAATTATATTCGGATCTTGACGCAAAATAGAGCGTAGTCCAGCTGCGAACGTCATGCCTACATTAGGATTAACTTGTATTTGATTTATCCCTTCGAGCTGATATTCTACAGGATCCTCGATCGTGATGATATTTACCTCTTCACTATTAAGCTTGTTCAATGCAGCATATAAGGTAGAAGATTTCCCTGACCCGGTCGGTCCGGTAATCAACACAATCCCATTTGGCTTGGAAATCATATCTTTAAAACGGGAAAGATTGTGCTTGTTGAACCCGAGCTTTTCGATATCATTCAGTGTACTGCCCATATCAAGGATACGCATAACGACCTTTTCGCCAAATAAGGTTGGAAGTGTTGAGACCCGGAGGTCAATAGGATGAAAGTCGAGATTTGCCTTAATTCTGCCATCCTGGGGAATACGGTTCTCAGTGATATCAAGGTTAGCCATGATTTTTATTCTCGCGATAAGGACGTTTTGCATATGCTTCGGCAGTACACGTTCAACCCTTAAAATCCCATCAATCCTGTATCGGATCACAACTTTCGTCTCCTGTGGATCAATGTGGATATCACTCGCCTTGCTAGCAGAAGCAATTGAAAGCAGTTGATTAACAAGCCTAATGATTGGTGAATCCGCTTCTGTCAGTTTTTCCTCCTGAATCGGATCTATAACGGGATTGTTATTACCGATTAAATCCTCAAATCCTTCATTGGTATCGTAATATTTATTGATCGCGCGGATTATATCATCCTTGGTCGCTATTGCTGTTTCAATATGGAAGCCAGTCGACAGCCTGAGGTCATCAACCGTTATGAAGTCCATCGGGTCAGCCATCGCCACATACAATTTCTCTCCTTCTTTCTTAAGCGGAATGACCAGGTTACGTTTGGCCATTTCTTTAGGAATAAGGGTAAAAAGAGTCGTATCGAATGGGTAACGATATAAACTAATATGCGGAATTCCAAGCTGAAACTCAAGAACTTCAATTAATTGCTGTTCAGTGATAAGCCCCCGTTGAAGCAAGGCATCCCCAAGCTTTTGCCCCTGTGCCTTTTCAGCCAATGTGGCCTTAAGCTGCTCCTCAGGAATCATGCCTGTTTCTACTAATAAATCGCCAAGCCGCTTTCTAATTTGTCTCATGTTTAATCGCTCCCGACTTCAATGCTTACTTCGGCTCTTCGTTCGGCTTCCCAAATAAACCGTCATCGTCTTCATCTGCATTGTTCTCTGTTCCATTCTGGTTACCACTGGACTGCTGCTCATCATTACCGTTTTCCTTAGGTTCAGCAGGTATGTTGTCAGATGCATTTTCCTCGGCAGGTTCTGTTTCATCGGCTGAAGGTGCTGTTATCGTATCTGAATTTCCGTCGGCTGTGGATGCTGTCTCCTGAGCTGCCGGCGTAAGTGGCAATATTTCAACCCTATGTACTGGCGGATAAAAATCTTCTGATAACAATTCGGATTTTAGCAGTTCACCGTTTTGATTATAAGTTTCTCGATAAACCTTTACTAGAATCCCAGGACTTCCTTCTACTTCAACTGATTTTTGGCCCTGCTCAAGCAGCGGTGAATATTGCTTGATTGTCCTCGGTTCAAATTCCTGCTTGTCGGCGGTAATGATGCTGTAATTGTATAAAAAGGGCACGCCTATTATCGAAACCTCCAATTCACTTTCCTTCAGCTTGAATGCCAGCGAATAAGAAGACTTGTTAGGGTTATAGAAAATTAAATCCATTTTCTTTTCGAAATTAACCTTTGCCTCAAACCCAGCCTGTATATTGTCAGGAAGCTGACTGCCGATATGCCTTTCAGCAATTAAAAAATTTGCAGGCATGAGTGCCTGATAAATCGCAGTGGCAATCTGGCTATATGTATAAGATGATCTATTGTTCAATTCACTTTCCTGGACGAATGCAGCAAGAGAAAATTGAGTTTCAGGAGCAATCTCGATTGATGGGTAAAGTTTAGCAAATTCCTGAATTTCTTGATTTCCTTCTGAAATTTGTATGACCGCTGTAGAAATTACTTTGGGCTCTTCTTTTGGAAGATAATTTTCCAGCCTAATTTTAGTAAATTGGTTAAAATTTTGTCCTGCTAAAAGCAATTCTTTTTTTAGACTTTCTTTATCAAGATCGCTAATGAGCGATGTTGGAATTATGGGCATTTCATCAATGACGTCTTTTTCCAGGTTAACGAGCACTTTATTTTGCGCACCATTTACAGCTGATCCAATCGACTCATCTATTAAAAAATCATATTCAGCAGCAGCAACCGAGAAGGTTTGCCCTTTATAAGACAACATAATTTCAGCACTTGAAGCCCATTCGCTCCTTTTCGCTTCGAGAACGGACTTTGCTTCTTCCTGCGATTTACCCGAAACATCTATAGTGCCTATAAATGTTCTTTCTGAGAATACTTGATTAGCAGATGACCTAAAACCTATGGCTGAAGCTCCAAAGTAGGTGAAGCTAAAAATAAACAGGGAATAAACAGAAACGATCAGAGATAGTTTAATTATTTTTCGCTTTTTCATTTATTATGTCCTCTCCGATATTAGAATCCTTCTGAATAAACCACAGGTTACGATTGGCTAGTTGCATACATTTCGTGTTCTTCAACTTCATTTATCCACTTCTCGTCATTTAAGTCATTTTTATTATCAATATTATTGGCTGGTATATCATCTAAATCAGTCAATTGTAGTTTATTTCTTTCTTCCAAGAAAGAAATGTCTTCTTCCAAGTCCATTTCCTGGTGATTAGGAAAAACTTTCGGTACTATTTCAGCAACCTGAGTGATGATCATGCTGCTTTGTTGGGTTGTAGGCTCAGGGAGGATATCATTTTCAATAGAATTCCGGTGCAACCTATCATTAACATTTAACCTTGCCGGACCTTTTACGGGGGCAATACCGACTGAACGACTAACCATTATATATCCAACAGAAGACGCCAGCAATACCATAATGAACAATGCATGCCAAGGCGAAGCAATAAAACTAAAAATCAATCCAAAAGTCCCGATAAGAAAGGAAGTAACAGTAACAATTATTTTCTCTTTCCGGTGTAGCCCTAAAGGAATATGTTTTATCAAAACCATTGCCAAAATTGTCGATATTAACAAAAGTAAAAGACTTTTCATTGTCTCACTCCATACGTATATATGTGATTATTAAAGCCCGCTATTATTCAGCAATATATCGGACTATTAACTTATAAAATGACAATTTTCACTCTTTTATATTGTATAATAAAATTAATCGATTTAGTAGACGGAGGAATAATGTCTTGGGAATAAAGTTGGATGAAGAAAAAGGGCTTACTTTGCTGGAGGTCTTATTATCTATTGTATTGCTTGTTATTATTCTGACCTCTTTCGCCAGTTTTTTTACCCAGTCAGCAATGTTCGTAAAAAAGAATGAAGATAAATTAAGCACAACCCAGACTGCCCAGCAGATTGTTAATCAGATAGAAGTCAGTTTGTCAAAAAATGACGTTAAAACCAGCAGTGTATGTGGTACATTGCCTTGCCTACTAGAAAAGAAGGAACTATCCAATCTTTTAGGCAGCCCTATTACTAGTTCATTTAATATATCGGCAAAATTTGCTGATAGTGTAGAAGGATTAATCAGAGTAAAAGTTTCAGTTACAGACATAAAAAATCCGGAAAATTCATCTGAAACATTTACCTATATTAGAAGGTGAGTAATTGAAAAACGAACGGGGACTAACATTAGTTGAACTGCTCGCAGCCATTACAATTCTATTTATTATTTCCGCTATTATTTATAGTGTTTTTTTTGGATTTAATAAAAACTACAGCCAAATATCCGAAAAAAACAGCATGGACCAAACTGCTAATGTCATCATTGCAACAGTTAAACAACACCATCTCAAATATGATCAATATAAAATCTCTTATGATGAGACAAAAAAGACTGCTTACATCGGAGAAAAGGTAGCAGATAAGCTACTTGGAGATACAAGATATGATTTAGAAATAGAAATTGGCTATCCTGATGCAGGAGCTATTTCAGGTTCAAAAAATATAGATTCGTCATTGCCTCTATCCATCCATTTGACTTTAAATGATAAAACAGGACAAACCTATGAAGTTAAAACGATTATTAAAAGATATTAAGGGAGCTTTAGTGATGAAAAATGAAAAAGGTTACGCACTCATTCTCGTTTTACTAATCATCACGATTTCCTTTATCTTTGCCCTTTCCATGAGCGGAATGGCCCTTTCAGCTCGAAAACAATTCAACAAAACAGATGAAGTAAATAAAGCAACAGATCTTGCGGAGATGGGTGTTGCGCATTATGAGGCAGTACTTGCACAAATAGTTAAATCGTCAAACACGGAAGCGAAGAACAAAGTTGCAGCTGCTTTCGAAGAAGCAAGCAAGAAATCAGGAATCATCATTCCGGATTATGATGAAATCTTCTATGCTGCACTGGTGAAAGCAGTAGCAAGCAATAACTATCTGGTAATGACCATTGAAGGAAGCAATCGGTACGATGTATCTTCACCTTCTGTCACAAAAATGTCAGACGACAATATCTCAATTTCCTTCAAGACTAAAGGAATAACAGCTAGTGAAAAAAAAATACTGAACAGCACAATCCTTGTAGTAAAAAATGAAGGAGATTCACTAGTTGAAGAGTCAATCCCTACAAAGGATCAATACTTGGATTATGTTGACTATGCGATCGACTTAAAGGGGAATGGCTCAGATAAGGATGAGTATTTTCCTAATTCAACGTATTTCGCTAAAGATATCCAAATTCGAGGAAATAGAATTATTGCAGTTCATGGAAATGCTTTTTTTAATGACCAAATTACATTTAATGGTGGAGCTGACATAATAGTTTTTGGTAATGCAATATTCAGGTACGAATTTAAGAAACCGAATAATGCCTATACCTTTTGCGTTACTGGAAATACCTATTTAATTAAGGATAATACACTTATACCTTATACATTATTTCCAGAAACAACAGGAGTATCCTGTCCTAAATCAAACGATACTCCTTGGTCCATTGACACTGATAACGGAATTGAAGTTAAATACTAAATTTAAAGGCTGACCCAATTGGGTCAGCCTTATTTTACATATTCAGCAACCCGATTTCGCCCTGACCGCTTAGCTCCAACATATAATGCCCGATCTGCGTGCCTGATCAATGCAAGTGAATCATCAGCATCCTGTGGTGCTGTAGCGACACCGATTGAGGCGGTTATATCAACGAAAATTAGTTTTCCGTTAGCATCCATTGATTGAAGCAAAGTGAATGGTTCGTTGGCAATCATCAGCCTGATTTGCTCAGCAAGCTTGAATGCGTCACCCTTCATCATGTCAGGAATCAGAATGACAAATTCCTCTCCCCCGTATCGGGCTACTGTACCTATATCCCCAATCCGTTCTTTTAATCGGAGTGCAAGCTCACATAGGATCTCATTTCCACTTTGATGCCCATATGTATCGTTTACTGATTTAAAATGATCAATATCAAGCAGGATGAGTGACAACCGGTCTCTCTCGGAGTTTTGTAACTTTTCAAACTCGCTTGTCAGCATATTTTCAAAATAGCGATAGTTATAGAGTCCTGTCAGAGCGCATCTTTCACTGTTTTCTTTTGTTTTTTCATGATGCCTTGCGTTCTCAACAGCGATGGCAAAGTGGGAACACAGAATATCGACAATCATCAGTTGTGACTTCTCAAATGCCCTTTTTTTGTTAGCGGCCAGAACCAGGACCCCTATTACCTGGGCGTTCCTGACAATCGTGACACTCAAGATGCTTTCAACACTCGGCGGTATATAACCAGAGTTGATTTGCTTCCATTGCTTTTTGGAATGAAAAAGCACAGGCTTTTTATCTGCCCATACAAGTCCGC
>NZ_JBAVFI010000781.1:0-4922 GCF_049588175.1 Mesobacillus sp. | reverse complement strand
AGGCTGGGAAGGAAGAACCAAAGGTTTCTCCGAATCCTGTACCATTTTATAATTGGCTTGAACAGTAATCTTCTACGAGAGAATTCATTCTCTCGTTTTTTTATCCAGGCTCTTTTTGAAACTTTATTGATCCCATTAAAAAGAGGCTTGATCAGTATTATATAGTTGGCACTCTACCTAAGAGGTTTAAGCCATCATCACTTTAAAAGCGCGGGTGAAGTCAATGTTAAATAAGCAAGAAATAAGGTATTGCCTTGATGAGATGGGCAAAATGTTTCCAGAAGCCCATTGTGAGCTGGTTCATTCCAATCCCTTCGAACTAGTCATAGCGGTAGCGTTGTCGGCACAGTGTACCGATGCATTGGTTAACAAAGTAACAAAAGGTTTATTTGAAAAATATAAAACACCCGAAGATTTCCTGAGTGTCCCTCTTGAGGAGCTGCAGCAGGATATCAGATCAATAGGGCTTTATCGCAATAAAGCCAAGAACATCCAAAATCTCTGCAGGCTGCTTATTGATGAATACGGCGGAGTAGTTCCCTCAGATCGAGATGAATTGACAAAGCTCTCTGGTGTAGGAAGAAAAACAGCTAACGTTGTTGTTTCTGTTGCATTCGGTGTCCCGGCAATAGCAGTGGATACTCATGTTGAAAGGGTCAGCAAGCGACTTGCTTTTTGCCGCTGGAAGGATTCTGTCCTAGAAGTTGAAAAAACTTTGATGAAAAAGATCCCAGAAGACGAATGGTCTATCACTCATCATCGAATGATTTTTTTCGGCCGATACCATTGCAAAGCGCAAAATCCAAAATGTGAGACGTGTCCATTGCTTTTGGTATGCAGAGAGGGCAAGAAGCGAATGAGGAGCAGAGACTAAGTGGAAAAAGAATTTCCTTTAGCAGAGATTGAGGAACTCAGCCATAGTATTATTCAGAGGTGGAAGCAATCAAAGCTTGCACTCGAAGGCTTTTTTAAAAATAGAGAGGGCGAAAAGGTCTTGCCAATAATGAAGGACTCAATTGAGCTTTTCTATGAATACCTATCCATTTCAAACGGTAAAAAGGTTTATGGGAAAATCAATGATTATCATGTAAAGCCTGTAAATGTCCAGGAAAGGTTAAATTTCATTGAGACAAAGCCGCGTCTATATCACTCTTATGTACAATTAGCAGAACTGTTTTCCGAACAGGAGAAGCTGTTTGCCAAGAATAAGGCGTTAAATAAAATCAAAAATAAACGTCCTGACTAAGTCAGGACGTTTATTTTATTTTTTCTAACACTTAGTTCTTAAAAACCAGGAATGGAAACATCCCCGCCATCCCCGGTGCCGTCGCCAGTGCCATCTCCGGTACCAGTGCCATCTCCAGTACCAGTGCCATCTCCAGTACCAGTGCCATCTCCGGTACCAGTGCCATCTCCGGTATCAGTACCATCTCCATTACCGTTGCCATTGCCAATGCCATTGCCGTTACCGTTACCATTGCCATTGCCATTGCCGTTGTCGATAGTACCATTATCTTCTGGTTCAGTCGGAAGCTCTGGAATTTCAATTGTCACTACGGCTGGATCAGATTGTTGGTCACCTCTGACAGCAGTTACTTTGAATGAGTATATTCCACCTGGAACTGGATTTGCAATTTTTAATCCAGTTTCGGAGGTAGTTGTAAGTTGTTGTTCAGGACCTTCATCAAGTGATGCAGTGACCACAAAGCTAATATCTTTTTTGTCCTTTTGCTTGAAATCCCATTTTAAGATGATTTCATTTTTCTTTTCATCAAACTTCGCTTCCAGTTTGCCAGGAGTTTCTATTTTGTCAAACTTTTTGGAGACTTCATTTGGAACATTTCCTTTTACAGCCCATTCATAAAGGACTTGATCCTCTGGTGTATATTCGCTTGCAAGCTTTGCAGGAATAGTGCCTTTTTCCACTTTCACTCTTTCTACACTTTTTGGAACTGTAAAATCTGGAGTGTCAACATCCTGGGAAACATAGGACATTAAATCTTTAAAGAGCATTTGTGATATTTTTTGTTCCGTACCATATAATGCGGTCTTTCTATTTTCATATCCAGTCCATATCGATGCTGTATATCTGGTCGTATAGCCTACAAACCAGGAGTCTGGCACACCGCCTGGACCGATGCCCCATTTGTTTATATCATCTTCAGTGTAATTCGTGGTTCCGGTTTTACCTGCGACATTAAGGCTTGGGATATTTGCATATGTTGCACCTGTGCCAGATGTAATTGCAGATTTAAGCATATCAGTAACCATAAAAGCGGTATAATCCTTCATGACAACTTCAGTGTCAGGTGTCATATCAATTTCTGTTTTGTCTCTAAGGACAATTTTTTTGACAGCATATGGCTTCGTAAAGAACCCATTGTTGCCAAATGCAGCATATGCTCCCGCCATTTCGATAGGTGAGATTTCATGCGCGCCGATTGAAGCAGATTCAAAAATTGGATCATTTAGCGTTAATCCGAGGTTAGTACCAAACTCCCGTGCTTTTTCAGCTCCAACGGCCTGGAATGCCTGAAGTGCTGGAATATTGATTGATTTTGCCAATGCCATTCTCATTGTCATGATTCCGTTATACTTGTCATTCCAGTTTCCAATGGGCTCTCCATTAGAATAGGTCATAGGCTTATCTTCGAGCATATGGTAAGTACCCCAGCGTAAATGCTCAATAGCCGGGCCGTAATCCAGAATCGGCTTTATAGTTGATCCTGGCTGTCTTTTAATATCTGTAGCGAAGTTCAGTCCCCTTTGAACTTTTTGATTCCTGCCTCCGCCAATCGCCCTGATTTCTCCAGTTTTCGTGTCAAGTAGAGTAATGCTTGCCTGCATCTCATCATTTGGGAATTCTGCGGCAGCATTCGTACTTAAAATATTCTCTACATGAGTTTGTGCTTTAGGGTCAAGGGTTGTATAGATTTCTAAACCGTCGGAAAAGATATCAAAATCGCCTTGAGCTTCAACTTCATCAATGACCATATCCACAAACGCGTCAAATGGTTTTTCATCTTTCTTTTTACGGTTTTCTTCCTTAACTAGTGTGGATTCTACCGGTATTTTTTGTGCTTTTTCCATTTCTTCCTTGGAAATGAATCCATGCTGGTGCATCAATGATAAAACAATATTTCTTCGGTGCTCTGCTTCTTTGGGATGCTTGAATGGATTATAGTTATTAGGGCTCTGAGGCATTCCCGCAAGCATTGCTGCCTCATGAAGCTCAAGTTCATCCAAGTCTTTGCCAAAATATATTCTAGAAGCGGTTAAAACACCATGACTGCCTTCAGACATAAAGATTTTATTGACATACATCTCAAAAATTTGATGCTTCGTATACTTTTGTTCAAGCTGGTATGCAAGCCATGCTTCCTGTGCTTTTCTTGAAATAGTCTTTTCAAAACCTAGGAAGTAGTTCTTTACCACCTGCTGTGTAATCGTAGAAGCTCCCTCGGATCCAAAACCATGTGTGATATTGGCAATTACCGCTCCGCCCAAGCGGATGACATCAATACCATTATGCTTATAGAATCTGACATCTTCTGTGGCAAGGAATGCATTCTCCACAAGTTTGGGAATATCCTCGTAGACCACATAGTCTCTATTTTCTGAACCGACTTCTGTGACGAGATTATTATCTTTATCATAAATCTTTGAAGATATCGGATCTTTAAGAGTAGCTTTATCAAGTTTAGGAGTATCCTGTATCATAAAAGCAAAGACAGCTACCCCAGTTAGCATGCCAATAATTCCAAGGGTAATCAACGCAAGGAAAATCTTTTTGAAGGTTCCTTTTTGTTTTTTATTGCCTTTGGGTTTATTTTTTTTGGCTGCTAGCTGTTTTCGCCGCTCCTCTCTTGATTGCGGTTTCTGTGCCATATTTTGTTCCTTCCTTTCTAACATTAAGACTCTTTTCATAATTTGATGTTATATATTGTTTTTTGAATATGACTTATACGAAAAGAGAGTGAATCCTCAATTTAAAACAACGAAAGATGCGGTAATAACTAAAAAACTAACTAAGTTTATAAAGATAATCTATAACTTTAATATAGTCAATCCTTGGGTGCAGCCCGAGGGGGATTTGATTGCCTATAGCTTCGACTTCTTCCTTTGTAATCGATTTTCTTCCTCCGGATTTCATTCTATCCCAAAAAGTAAGCAAATGGCTTGCTTCCAGAAGGAAAACCTCTTCTTCAGTAGAGAAACGAAGGATGACAAAGCAAATGCCGCCCTGATCCAGCACTGATTTCATATGGACGATCTGATGTTCATGAAAGTTTTTTAATGGAAAAGAAGTAGAGAACTTTGTCTCTTTCGCCTCAAAATCAATGTACCTTCCTTTGTAGACACCATTATAGTCAGTAGTGGAGGCCTGTTTAAAGTATGCCTCTTTTATAACGGCTGCACTCCTGCGGGGATAATCAACATTTACGATTTGTACTGGTGTCGGTTTTTTATGGATTACTGCAATTGCTCTGTCGAGATAATAAGAGTTGGTTTCGTTTAAATCTTCCTCTAGTGTCATGCCCCGGTTGCTGTATGCTGTGTTTTTTTCTTTTTTAAGCTGAACGGCCTGTTCTGGCTTTGGGTTGTACCTTTTGCCGTTTGGATAATTAAAAATCAAGCTGACCACCTCACAAACTACTCTATATCATACCAAATATGATGACTTTATGGTTGAATAAAAAGCCCCATTTAAATTCACCCTAAAAAGAACCAAAAGTAAAGGAAGAGAAAAGGTGTGTCAATAACCCAAAATCCCCAATATTATCAACTGACAGATGAAGAAACTGAAGTCATTCGAAAAATCAAGGGTGAGACAGAAAAAAATAATGTTGACAATATATCCAGAACAAATGCATATCTGCAATACTATTTAGAGACTCCAGAAATGACCTGGGCGTTTCTGG
>NZ_JBAVFI010000780.1:0-7139 GCF_049588175.1 Mesobacillus sp. | reverse complement strand
GCTAAAGACACAAACTCGTCATATACGAAGATGGATTTACGAGCTTCAGAAGGCCGAAATTTACGTTTCCAACCAAGACTGTGATAAATTTGACTGTTATTTTTCGCTCTTAACAACAGGATTTTTTTAAAATCGATATCGCCATTTAGCAGAGCCTCAGCAAAAAATACTTGAAGAACTAGTACATTTTTTTCAAAAAGTAGGAAATACTACATCTGTTATAAGCCGATGGTTTTTAAAAATCACTCTTTTATGTTAGGGTGTTAAAGTGCTAAAAAAGGAACGTTGGTAACAGAAAGGAGTTTTTGGATGAGGAAAGATTCATCTGTATTTTACATATCAGCTGGCATTTTGTTGCTGCTGGTGTTGTTTGGTGTATTTGTTCCGGATAGCCTGGAAAAAATCACCGCCAATATTCAGGTCTTTATTACTGATTCATTCGGCTGGTATTATTTAATTCTTGTGGCACTTATTGTGATCGTTTGTCTTTATTTCCTGATCAGTCCTTTAGGGAGAATCAGGCTGGGCAGCCAGGATGATCGCCCGGAATTTTCAACTATGTCATGGTATTCTATGCTATTCAGTGCAGGAATGGGGATTGGCCTTGTTTTCTGGGGAACGGCTGAGCCGATCAGTCATTATACGGTTTCTACCCCAACAGGAGTAGAACCAGGGACAGACCAGGCGATTCGTGACGCAATGAGATATACTTTTTTCCATTGGGGCATCCACGCATGGGCCATTTATGGAATAGTAGCGTTGGTGCTTGCCTATTTTAACTTCAGGCATGGCAAACCTGGATTGATTAGTGCGACACTTAGTCCTATTTTTGGTGACCGTGTTAATGGACCTGCAGGTAAAGTAGTCGATATCATTTCGGTTGTGGCAACTGTCATCGGTGTAGCTACAACTTTGGGATTTGGAGCTGTACAAATAAATGGTGGACTTTCCTACCTTTATGGAATACCTGCAAGTTTCTTGACCCAGCTAATCATTGTCCTTGTAGTGACAGTTTTATTTATTATGTCAGCATGGTCTGGGCTCGGGAAGGGAATTAAGATTTTAAGTAATGTGAATATGTTGCTAGCGGGAATTTTGCTTTTATTCATGTTAATCCTGGGGCCAACACAATTTATCTTAAATTTGTTCACAAATACGATTGGCAGCTACCTTCAAAATTTACCTGCGATGAGCTTTCGGCTTTCTCCATTAAATGAGGAAGTGCGTTCGTGGATAAATGGCTGGACAATCTTTTATTGGGCATGGTGGATTGCGTGGGCGCCATTTGTAGGGATTTTTATAGCTCGAGTTTCTAAAGGGAGAACCATAAGGGAATTTGTGTTTGGCGTTCTGCTCGTTCCTGCCCTGATCGGTTTCCTATGGTTTACAACATTTGGCGGTTCTGCAATTATGCTTGAACATGAGGGAGTTGCAAAAATTTCTGAACTGGCTACAGAGGAATCGCTTTTTGGCGTATTGGCTAATTATCCTTTTAGTTCAGTTATGTCGATTTTGGCAATGGTGCTGATTGGGACCTTTTTCATTACTTCAGCGGACTCTGGAACTTTTGTTTTAGGAATGATGACGACCAACGGATCGCTGACTCCAGGGAATAAGATAAAATTCACTTGGGGAATTATCCTAGCAGCTATTTCTTTAGTCCTGCTTTACTCTGGAGGACTGCAGGCACTGCAAAATACGATGATAGTCGCCGCATTGCCATTCTCTGTCATAATGGGTTTGATGGCAATCAGCTTAATAAAAGCTCTAAATAAGGAAGCGAAGGAACTTGGCATTGGAAAGATTCCTAAGCGTAAGCCACAATAGATAATGCACGATATTTTGTAAAGTATAGGCATCTTCCATCCAAATGGAGGATGTCTTTCTTTTGTTTACTTTAGGTTTTTCTCCATTAACAAGAACTCTTCCTTTTTTGTTCTGTATCTTGATGGCTATATAACTGGTAAGACTTTGTGAATTTTTGATAAAAATGTTATATGATTGATTTTACAAATGTAAAGAAATGGTGATTTATGAACATTTTGTTCTAATTAAAAATGTAAATGTTTTCATTCGGATTTTTTGTTAAAATGAAATTATCAATTATGTCTTTGTCAAAGGTGATCAGAAATGGAAAAAGAAAAGCTATTAAAGATAATCGAGGCTGCAAAGCTTTATTATTTATTAGATTATAATCAGAACGATATTGCCAAGGAGCTTGGTGTATCAAGGCCTACAGTATCGAGATTCCTTCAGCTGGCAAAGCAGGAGGGGATTGTCGATATCAAAATCATGGATCCGACAGAGGATGTAGAAAATTTGTCCTCACAACTTGAACAAAAGTTCGGGTTGAAAAAGGCAATCGTCACTCATATACCGCAATACGAAGATAGTGTAATCAAAACATACTTAGGGGAAAAAGCAGCTAGCTTCCTAAATGAAGTGGTTGACCATGATGATATTATCGGAGTAACGTGGGGAACAACGCTATATCACGTTGCTCTTGAATTAAAACAGAAGGCGTTGAAGAACGTAAAAGTGGTCCAGTTAAAGGGTGGAGTCAGCCACTCTGAAACAAATACGTACGCAAACGAAATCCTGTATTTATTCGGTAAAGCCTTCAACAGTGCGCCTCACCATCTGCCTCTTCCGGCAATCGTTGACCATGTTGTTGTAAAACAGGCGATGGAGGCTGACAGGCATATTAAACGGATCCTGGAAATGGGCAAGCAGGCCAACATCGCTGTATATACAATTGGCCCCATCAAATCGGAATCGATCTTGTTCCAATTAGGCTATTTTACAGAGGAAGATCTCAAGGTCATCGAATCTAGGGCAGTGGGGGATATATGCTCAAGATTTTTTGATAAAGACGGGAATGTCTGCAATGAAAATTTGAATGCGAGGACATTAGGCATTGAACTTGAAGAATTAAAAAAGAAAAAGTACTCCATCCTGGTTGCAGGCGGGGCTCAAAAAATTGAAGGAATTTATGGTGCTTTAAAAGGGAAATTTACAAACGTACTTGTTACGGATCAATTTACCGCTAAATTCTTATTAGATAAGTAAAGAACAAACCAATACCTGTTAGGCTATCTGCCTAGCGGGTATTTTTTTTGAAGTATTTGTTCAATTATGATTTTACAAAGGTTCATTTTATCAGTAAGTCTTTACAATTATTAAAGTTTCTCTACAAATTATTCAACTTGAAAAGCGAATAGCTTACAAGAGGGACATGATAGGTGCTCTTTTTTTGTATTAAGTAAATTGAATTTTTTTTATATTCAAGAAACATTCACAATTGATGTTCTTTTTTAAAAAATCTTTTCGACATAATTAGGTGGGAATCGAAGAAGAACACTAAAAAATCCCTGAAGAGTGGTTCGAATTTATTGAAAGTGACACTATTTATGTCAAATACTGCGATAAATGGGCGAACGGTTCTGATTTTAGAAGCTGTTTTGTTTTGCTAAAATGAAAAAATGTTATTGAATTTACAGCGAAAACAGCATAGGAGCGGATCCGATGGACCAAAAAACTTGTGAGAAGAAGGCTGAAGAGCCAGTACGTTCTTACATAGATGAAACCGAAGAGAACGAGCAGGAAGAGCTATATTACAAGCTCTGGGAAGATGACCGAAATTAATAATTAGTAACCATTAATTAGTTACAGCTTCGGTTCTAAAACAGGACCTGAAGATTTTATGAAAAAATAAAGAAACTCCCAAATTAAATCAATCAAACGAGTATGAGGAGGCAGCTATGACAAAGAAACAATGTATTGCCATGCTATTAGCAGGTGGAAGGGGCTCACGCCTTGGGGAGCTGACACAATATATTGCCAAGCCAGCGGTTCCATATGGAGGGAAATACCGGATTGTTGATTTTACGTTAAGCAATTGCCGCAATTCAGGAATAGACACGATAGGTGTACTGACTCAATATCATCCTCATGTACTGCAAAACTATATTGGAAACGGGAAGCACTGGGATTTAGAGCAGAAAAATAGCGGGGTTACCCTTTTACCGCCATATCAATGCGAGCTTGGTGAGAGATGGTATGAAGGCACAGCTCATGCTATCTTCCAAAATATACGATATATAGAGACCTATGACCCTGAGTATGTACTGGTCATTTCAGGCGACCATATCTATAAAATGGATTACAAAAAAATGCTGGATCAGCATATAGCGACAGCTGCAGACGCTACCATTTCAGTCATTAATGTACCGTGGAGCGAAGCAGACAGATTTGGAATCATGAATGTGGACAGCAGCACAAACAGGATCCTGGAGTTTGAGGAAAAACCAAAGTCGCCGAAATCCAACCTTGCTTCAATGGGAATCTATATCTTTAACTGGCAAGTATTAAAAAGCTATTTGCTAATGGAAGAACAAAACATGTCTTCCTCAAAGGACTTTGGAAAGGATATCATCCCTGCGATGATCGAGGAAGAGAGAAAGCTTTTTGCCTATCATTTCAATGGATATTGGAAAGATGTCGGCACTATTGAAAGCTACTGGGAGGCTAATATGGATTTACTGTCGACCGATACAAATCCAATCCTTCAACATCCTGAATGGCCTATATATACTGCTGATTCCCTGCAGCCGCCGATGTATTTGGATGAAGGGGCAGAGCTTCAGCAATCCTTGGTAAGTGAAGGCTGCCAAATAGAAGGACGCGTTGAGAATTCAGTCCTGTTTTATGGAGTCAAGGTGGGCAAAGGGGCTGTCATAAGTAACTCTGTAATTCTGCCGAATACAGTGATAGAAGAAAATGCAACTGTGAACAGAGCGGTGATTGGAAGCAGCACAGTCATTGAGCGCGGAGTAAAAATAGGGAACGCCCAGTCCTTTGGGGAAATCGCTTTGATTGGGGATAATAAAAGGATTGAAAAAGATATTGAATCCGAAGTTAAGCTGAACATTGTTTGACCATTCAGGCACTCCGTCATGGCGGAGTGCCTATATTTTTCGATGATAAGATATAATAAGAGATAAAAAATATATAAGGCCGTGATTTTAATGTGTTTAATAGTATTTGCTTATAAGGCTCATCCAAAGTATAAGCTGATTGTTGCCGCTAACCGTGATGAAGCTTATGGCCGTCCAACTGCTGCTGCTCATTTTTGGGACGACAGACCTGACATTCTTGCAGGGAGAGATTTGGAGAAAATGGGGACGTGGATGGGAGTGACAAGTTCAGGAAGATTTGCGGCATTGACCAATTATCGGAATCCCAGTGAAAATACCGAGGGGAAAAAGACCCGGGGTGAACTTGTGGCCAATTTTTTAAGCGCGGCTGAACGTGGGGATGAGTATTTAGAGAGAGCAGCGGCAAGTCGCTATGAATATTCCGGATATAATCTTTTGGCCGGTGATGTTAATGAGCTATTCTACTATTCAAATGTAGGAAACTCTTTGAAGAAAATCGAACCAGGTGTCCATGGAGTAAGCAATCATTTATTAAATACGGCTTGGCCTAAAGTTGAACAAGGGAAGGAAGGTCTCGCGAGAATCATTGCTGACGACCACCCTGATATGGTCAATCAATTATTCTCTCACCTTGAAAGTTCGGACCCAGCCCCGGATCACCTGCTGCCTGCAACAGGAGTTCCGCTTGAATGGGAACGTTTGCTGTCACCTATATTTATTAAAAGTGAAGGCTATGGGACAAGAAGCTCAACTGTGATCCTGATGAATGATGAAGAGATTTTCTTCAAGGAAAGGGTATACAATGGCGGAAATAGAGCCGATCAGGAATTTAAAATAAAGCTGTAAGGCCACCTATCATTGAATAAGCCGACCTAAAAAGACAACCCGCACAAGGGTTGTCTTTTTGAATCAGGAAATTGGATGTCCTGCTGCTGCGGCCATAAATTCGGCTGTTAAATTATCTATTATCTTCTGGACTGGCAAAATCTCCTTGATTTCACTTACTCTCGCCCCTGCGAATACCAGACCATTCTCGACATCACCTGCAACTGAGGTGAGAAGGGAGTCAAGGGTACAAAATCGGTACGAACAATTTTTTAGGCAGTCCCGGCACTGTTTGATTCTTAACTTATCCGAAGTGGTAATTAGTTCGGTGAATTTATTGGCAATTGCTCTGCCTTGCAAACCAACTGTTGTTTTTACAAGCAATGTATCTTCCTCAGTTGCTGCTACATATTTTTCTTTAAAGGGTTGAGGAGCATCGCATTCTGTACTTGCGACAAATCTTGTACCCATCTGTACACCAGATGCTCCCATCGATAAAGCTTTTGCGATATCCGAGCCAGTCATGATTCCTCCAGCAGCAATTACCGGTATGGACACAGACTCAACGATTTCTGGAAGGATATCAAAAAGAGGCTTGTCCGTCCCAAGATGGCCACCCGCTTCAAACCCTTCAACCACTACCGCAGCAGCTCCGAGGCGTTCAGAAATTTTGGCTAATTTAGCAGAAGAGACAATGGAGATGACGGGAATGCCTGCCTGCTTTCCCCAGGCATACATATCTCGTGAAATGCCTGCGCCAGAAATGATAAAATCAACTTTTTCCTCGAGGGCAGCCTTCATTTTTTCGGCAAAATCGTTCATGGCAAACAGCACATTTACACCTATATAGCCCCGTTCATTGATCAGGCTCCTTGCTTGCCTGATATGGGAGCGCATATCTTCGACGGAAATTCCGGTACCAGAGATAATGCCGATACCCCCTGCGTTTGCAACAGCTGATGCTAATTTGCTGAGCGAAATCCCTACACCCATCCCCCCTTGCATGATTGGCACCCTTGGAACCATATGACCGATTTTAAGCTGTGGAAAAACCATGTTATTACCCCTTTCATCTGTTATTCCCTAGAAGTTTAACATGGCTGAGTTTAAAAAGATGTGATATTTAGCACCAGGTAATAAAGGTTAGTATAATTATTTGGTGTTATTTTATATGAAAAAAACGCGGAAGCCAGGGCTCCGCGTTTTCTTTTGGACCAAATTAAAAATCAAAATTATCCGGATCCGGACCAACACGCTCGTCTTTATTCAAGCCGTTTAAACGATTCATATCCTCAGCAGAAAGTTCAAAATTAAAGACATCTGTATTTTCAACGATTCGGTGCTCTTTAACCGATTTAGGAATCGTTACAACTCCAT
>NZ_JBAVFI010000779.1:0-1596 GCF_049588175.1 Mesobacillus sp. | reverse complement strand
TTGTTAAGATGAGGAAGTTAAACAGGTCATAGTATATTTTTATAATGAAAAACAGCCTTATCCATTATTGGATAAGGCTGTTTTTTGCCAGATTCTTTAGCTGCCAAGACTTGCGAAAGATAGATTTTCAACTGGAAGCGTACATTCTACCATTTCAATTTCTTACATAGAAACAGTATTTGAATTGTTCTGTGCAATCCGCTGCTTTTTAGATTTTCTAAAATGCAGCAACTCATAAATAACCGGTATGACAACAAGCGTAAGTACCGTGGCTACAGCAAGCCCGCCGATGACCACCACTGCAAGGCTTTGAGAGACAAGATTGCCTGTCTCTGCTTTCTTATAAAGCAGCGGCACCATCGCAGAAATCGTTGCTACAGCGGTCATTAGAATTGGCCGCATCCTTGTTGCTGCTGCTTCGACAAGTGCATCGCGCATGATCATTTTTTCTTCATTTTGTTTCACTCTGTCAAGAAGGACGATTGCGTTCGTCACAACGATACCGATGAGCATCAATGCTCCCAGGAGCGCTGTGATATCAACAGGAATCCTGCTGATCAACAAGCCAAGGATTGCTCCGATGGCTGCGAGCGGCAAGGAGAAAAGAATGGCAATCGGTGCGCGCATGGATTTGAATGTGATGACCATGATCAAGAATACAAGACCGATGGAAACGGCCATTGTGATATACAAATCAGTGAAATCATCCATTTGCTGTGCATTGGCACCACCGACAATGGCTTCAACGCCATCTGGAAATTCTAAGCCTTTATCGCCAGGGATACCGATTACCGTTTTGGTGATGGCTGCAGCAACTTCAGACAGATTTCTCGGATTCACTGTCGCTGTTACGCGGATATAAGTGTCGCCGTCTTTATGGAATCTGCTTGTAGCCTCCTCGCTTTTTTCAAGGGTGGCGAGGTCTGAGGCCAGAGCTGGTCCAGCGGCGGTCATGACAGGGATCGTCTTTAAATCATCAGGTGATTTTGGATCCACTAAAGGCTCCAGGAAAACGGCTGTTTCTTTTTCGTCAAGATTGATCGTACCAGCTGGAGTCCGGTTCAGCATGCCAGCCAGCTGTCCCGCCAGTTCGCCGGCATTTGCTTTGGCTGGATCCACTTTTAACGTGTAAATTGTTTTCTTGGCTTCCTGATTGGTTGAAACTTTTTCGACATGTTTAATATCCTGGATTTCTTCTTTGATTTTTGTCGCTGCGTTTTCGATGTCCTCGATCTTATCGCCAACGACATCGATCGTTACTTGTGTACCGCCTCCACCGATGAGAGATGCGGCTACGACAGAGAAGCCTGAATCAGGGTAGTTCTCTTTTTGTGTTTCAATTTTTTTGACGATTTTATCCATATCTTCTTTGTTCTTTGGAATGACCATGAAAGAGCCGTTCGTGGGTGAACGGACTTCACCGAACTTTGCTTGTTCCTCGGAATTGCCAAGCTGTGTAAAAACATCCTTTACCTCGCTCAGTCCCAAAATATACTCTTCCATTTTAAGCGTATTTTCTTTAACTTCTTTCAATGGGGTGTCATTTGGATAGTTCAAGTTGACGGACACAAGATCCTTTGTTGAATTGTCCACCGC
>NZ_JBAVFI010000778.1:0-3457 GCF_049588175.1 Mesobacillus sp. | reverse complement strand
CCCTTATGCCCCGGTCCGTCAAAGGTCCGCCGCGAAAATTAACAAATAAATAATCGTGATCCTCTTTCTTTCGAAGATCAGGTCTTCCATTCAATATGTACTCCTCAAGTGCGTCATGAGCAAAGCTGCCGAAAGGAACATACCTTTCTTTTTTCCTTTTCCCATGAACCAAAACAGTAGAAAGCGATAGATCTACGTCTTTCATCTGGATTTTACAGCACTCACCAACCCGGATTCCCGTAGCATATAGCAATTCAAGAATCGCCTTATTCCTTTTGCCTAAAGCCGTTTCAGTCTCACATGCCTTAAATAATTCTGCGAGCTCCTCCTCATAAAAAAAGTCTGGAAGACGTTTTTCTAATTTTGGTATTGAAACAAGCGAAAATGGATTATCATCGACAATTCTTTCCCTCAGCAAAAACTTAAAAAAACTTCGCATGCAGGAAATCTTGCGGGCTACTGACTTTCTCGACAGCTGCTGATCAAATAATTTGGTTAGATAGATCCTTGTATCAGAGTACTCGATATCATCCAGACTATTCAGTCCTTGTTCAGACATGAACATGAAAAATTCCCTAATATCATGTTGATAATGTTCAATAGTATATTGTGAGTAATTTTTTTCAATTTGTAAATATTCTATAAACAACTTTAAAGAATTGTTCACATTTGATTCCATTTCGTCACCTCACAAGGGCTACTAAATAGTAACATATTTATATAGCCCTCGCAATAGAAATTACAAATTTTTCGCAAATTTCTGAATTGTTTCCAATGCCCGTGAAGCATGTTTTTCATTGCGTTCTTGCTTGCCTCTGATTTTCTCAGGCAGATCAGGGAAAAGTCCGAAATTCGCATTCATCGGCTGGAAGTTTTTCGCATTAGTCGTTGTGATATAACGGGCCATGCTTCCCATAGCTGTTTCATGAGGGAATTCCAACGGTTCTTCTCCAGAAACAAGTCTTGCTGCATTAATTCCCGCAACCAAACCACTGGCAGCAGATTCAACATATCCTTCCACACCCGTCATCTGTCCTGCGAAGAAAAGATCCTGCCTGTTTTGGAACTGATAAGTAGCTTTTAAAACCTTTGGCGAATTGATGAAGGTGTTCCTGTGCATGACGCCATAACGAACTATCTCAGCATTTTCAAGCCCCGGAATCAGCTGAAGCACTTCTTTCTGCGGCCCCCATTTTAAATGCGTTTGGAAGCCGACAATGTTGTAAAGTGTGCCTGCTGCATCATCCTGACGAAGCTGGACGACCGCAAAAGGCCGCTTTCCTGTTTTTGGATCTTCTAGACCAACAGGTTTTAAAGGACCAAAAAGCATCGTCTTTCTTCCTCTTTGAGCCATTACTTCGATTGGCATGCATCCTTCGAAGAAAATTTCTTTCTCAAATTCTTTAAGCGGCACAGTCTCAGCTGAAATCAAAGCTTCGTAAAAACGATCGAATTCCTCTTCAGTCATTGGACAGTTTAGATAAGCAGCTTCCCCTTTATCATATCTTGATTTCAGGTAAACCTTGTCCATATCAATACTGTCTTTTTCAAGGATTGGCGCAGCGGCATCATAAAAGTACAGATATTCTTCACCAGTCAGCGCTTTTAATTGCTCAGATAGCGCCTGGCTTGTCAATGGTCCGGTAGCAATGACAGTAGGTCCTTCTGGAATTTGAGTAATTTCTTCATTAAAAACAGTGACATTTGGATGCTGCTTTACACGATCTGTTACGTATGCAGCGAATTCATGTCGGTCAACGGCCAGTGCGCCTCCTGCAGGAACTGCACATGCATCAGCAGCACCTATAATCACAGAATTAAGCATCCTCATTTCTTCTTTTAAAACACCAACTGCATTCGTTAATGTATTAGCACGCAATGAGTTGCTGCAGACTAATTCAGCAAATTTATCTGTATGGTGAGCAGGCGTCTGTTTAACAGGCCTCATTTCATATAAGTTAACTTTAATGCCTCTTTGAGCCAGCTGCCATGCTGCTTCACTGCCAGCAAGGCCGGCACCTACGACATTTACTGTAGCTTCAGTCATATCTATTTCCTCCAGTAGCTATTAAAAAATTGTTCAATAGGCTCATCAAAAGATTTATTATACCATCTGCCTGCACATAAATCTTCTATTATATACTTAACTCTTAATTACTTTTCCCTGATACTTGTATCATTTTGCACTTTCCTTTACGAAAAAGAAAGAAAAAAGTTTCAATTTCCCCTTAAATCAGCGTATCATGTTCGTTTTCTTAGCTTATAAGCCTAAAATCAAACACAAAGAGTGAGCCTAAGGCTCACTCTAGCTTTGTGGTACTTCTTTATAATCACATTCGGTACATTGCACCTGAACGCCTTTTTTAAGCTTCTTTTCGACCAGCAGCTTGTCACATTTAGGGCAGGTGCGTGCCAGCGGCTTATCCCACGATAGGAAATCACACTCTGGGAAGCGATCGCAGCCATAAAAAATCCGGCGCTTCTTGCTTTTCCGCTCGATGATGTTTCCTTCCTCGCATTTCGGGCATTTAACTCCAATATCCTTAACGATTGCCTTCGTATTGCGGCAATCAGGGAAATTGCTGCAAGCCATGAATTTGCCGTATCTTCCCATTTTGAATACCATAGGGTTTCCACATTGTTCGCAATCTTCACCAGCAGGTTCGTCCTTGATTTCGATTTCCTGCATTTCCTTCTCCGCAATTTTAAGATGCTTCTCAAAACCCTGGTAAAATTCGTCTATGACATTAACCCAGTTGACTTTCCCATCTTCGACATTATCAAGGTCCTGTTCCATTTTTGCGGTAAACGCAAGGTCAACAATACCGGGGAAGAATTCGATCATCAGTTCATGGATGACTTCTCCAAGTTCTGTTGGTACAAACCGTTTATTATCAAGTGTTACATATCCTCTTTTCTGGATTGTATCCAGGGTTGGCGCAAAAGTGGATGGTCGGCCAATACCTAACTCTTCAAGTGTCCTTACCAGCCTTGATTCTGTATACCTTGGAGGCGGCTGAGTAAAATGCTGCTTAGACTCCATATCTTTCTTGGTGACCTCGTCACCTTCCTTTAGATCTGGAAGGAATTTATCCTTTTCTTCCACCTGGTCATCAGAGCCTTCCACATATACCTTCATGAATCCTGGGAATTTTACCTTTGAACCAGTAGCCCTAAAAATAACATTATTATTCTTTAAATCAACGCTCATCGTATCCATGACAGCAGAGGCCATCTGGCTTGCAATAAATCGTTCCCAAATCAGTTTGTAAAGTCTAAACTGATCCTTGGAAAGATATTCCTTAAGTGTATCGGGTGCTTTCATTGTGCTCGTCGGCCTGATAGCTTCGTGGGCATCTTGTGCATTTGTTTGCTTCTTTTCTTTTTTCGCTTCTGTCAGTATGAAATCCTCGCCAAACTCATTACTGATATATTGGCGTGCTTCAGACTGGGCAAC
>NZ_JBAVFI010000777.1:0-8538 GCF_049588175.1 Mesobacillus sp. | reverse complement strand
GTAGTAATCGGCAAACCCTTTAAGGATGACGAGAATATCAGCTATGTCGATAATGATAACTTTAAGGCAGGCAAAGAAGTTACCGAGCATTTAATCCAGCTTGGCCATGACAAGATAGGCTTTATCGGTGGTAACCTTGATTTAGTCGTTACTGTGGAACGATTGTTAGGTTATGAAAAAGCTTTGAGGAATTCTGGAATATCTCTTATTGATGAGTATATCGTCAATGACGAGTTCCTGAGGGAAAGCGGGCAGGATGCTGTTAAGGTATTGCTGTCGCTAGAGAAGCCGCCAACCGCGATGGTCGTTGCTGATGATTTGATGGCACTGGGAGTATTGAATAAATTAGATGAATTGGGCATTTCTGTCCCTGATGATATTTCGATTGTCAGTTTCAACAATGTATTGATAGCCGAAATGGCTCGTCCGCCGTTAACATCGGTAGATATCAATATTTTTGACCTTGGATATCAGGCTACCAAAAGCCTGATTCAAAAGATTGAAAACCCAGGTGAACCGATAAAAAGGATAATCGTTCCTTTTAAAATCGTACCAAGATTTTCATGCGGCCAGCCTAAAGATAATAAACAAATCATGGCGTAAAAAGAAAAGCAAAGCAGCGATGCTTTGCTTTTCCTTTTACCATATCACTTTACCCGTTTACAATCGTTCCGCCGTTAACATGGATCGTTTGACCGCTCACATAAGTGGAGTCATCACTTGCCAGATATACGTATGCAGGTGCAAGTTCGTATGGCTGGCCAGCGCGTCCCATCGGAGCATTCGTCCCAAATTTAGCGACTTCCTCCGCTGAGAACGTGGAGGGAATTAGCGGCGTCCAGATTGGTCCAGGTGCAACACTGTTAACACGGATGCCCTGAGAGGCGAGTGACATGGCAAGGGAACGAGTAAAGGTTACGATTGCCCCTTTAGTCGCAGAGTAGTCAATTAACGTCTCATGGCCTTTATAAGCCGTTATGGATGATGTATTTATGATGGTGCTTCCTTTTTGAAGGTTAGGGAGTACAGCCTTAGTTAAATAAAACATCGAGAAAATATTCGTCTGGAATGTTTTCTCAAGCTGCGCTGCCGAGATGTCTAACAGGCTTTTCTGCGGGTGCTGCTCAGCAGCATTATTGACAAGGATGTCAATCTTCCCGAATTCATCGATTGTTTTCTTTGCAGCCTGATTGCAGAATGATTCATCTCCCACATCACCAGCAATCAGCAGGCATTTTCGGCCTTCTGCTTCAATTAGCTCCTTTGTCGTTTGTGCGTCATTATTCTCCTCAAGATACACGATGGCCACATCGGCACCTTCCTTGGCAAAGTAAATCGCTACAGATTTCCCGATTCCGCTGTCGCCCCCCGTGATTAAGGCTACTTTGTCCGTTAATTTTCCTGAACCCTTATAATTGTCATCAACCGATTTTGGTTCTGGTTTCATTTCCGGTTCAGTGCCCGGCTGATGGTCCTGATGCTGTGGCGGGAAGCCTTGTTGGTTATTTTCTTTTGGCATAATTACATTCACTCCTGACTTTTAGTTTCAACACTTATTAAATTCCTTTAAAATCCAGAGAAAAAACATGGAAATTAATTCATTAGAGAATGAGTGGGATTCAATCAGGCATTTTTTTTGCCATCACGGAGAGGAAAGGTTATACCACACAGCTACGAGGAGGCTCGGTGAAAGTCCTCCGGAAAGCAAGCGAAGCGCCTTGAGCGGAAATCAACAGTTAAGGTTAATAGAACCTAAACAAAAACAGCAGCTCCATCAATGGAGCTGCTGCAGTAATATATTATCTTTTAAATACTGAATAAGTCTTGTAACCACCTGTCAGGTTCTTAACCTTGAAGCCATTTTGCTGCAGGATACGAGATGCAAGGTATCCTCTTAATCCAACCTGGCAAGTGATCAGAATCGTTTCATCCTTTGGAAGCTCGTCAAGGCGGCTGCGAAGATCATCAAGCGGAATATTCTTTGATCCTTCGATTTTTCCCGATGCATGTTCTTTTTCAGTTCGAACGTCGATCATGATTGCACCGTCCTTGATTAAATCATCAACCTCATAATGCTGGACAGTTTCAATTGTGCCATCCACGATATTGGATGCTACATAGCCAGCCATGTTCACTGGGTCTTTAGCAGAAGAGAATGGCGGTGCATATGCAAGCTCAAGCTCTTGAAGATCATACACACTCAAACCGCCCTTGATGGCAGTTGCGATAACATCGATACGCTTATCTATTCCATCTTTACCAACTGCCTGTGCACCATAGATTTTGCCAGTTTCTTTGTCAAAAATGACTTTAAGAGACATTTGCTCGGCACCTGGATAGTATCCAGCGTGTGACATTGGGTGGATATGAACAGCCTCATACGGAATACCAAGTCTTCTCAATAGCTTTTCACTGTTACCAGTTGTAGCAGCGGTCAATTCGAAAACCTTAACAATGGAAGTACCAAGCGTACCAGGGTAGGCAATCTTTCGTCCATTGATATGGTGACCGACTATATGAGCCTGGCGGTTAGCCGGCCATGCAAGCGGGATCATGGTTGGCTGACCATTGATAAAGTCAGTGACTTCGATTGCGTCACCCATTGCATAAATAGATTCGTCTGAAGTCTGAAGGTATTCGTTCACCTTGATACCTCCGCGCTCTCCAACTGCCAGGCCAGCTTCAATTGCTAGGGTGTTTTCCGGACGAACACCAATTGACAGGATAATAAGTTCTGCATCAAGCACCATGCCGCTTTCAAGGACAACCTTAGTGCCTTGCTCCTTAACATCAGTGATACCGTCGCCTAGTATCAACTCAACGCCATTCTTTCTTAATTCGTCTTCGACTATCGCTGCCATTTCTGGATCCACTGGTCCCATTACCTGTGGCAGTTTTTCAACAAGAGTAACATTCACGCCTGCATGAACAAGGTTCTCTGCCATTTCTAATCCGATGAAGCCTCCACCGATGACAACCGCGTTCTGTGGATTTCTTTCCTCAAGATATTTCTTGATTTTATCCATATCTGGAATGTTACGTAATGTGAATACATTATCACTCTTCAGGCCTTCGATTGGAGGAACGATTGGTTTTGCACCTGGTGATAAAACAAGGACATCATAGCTTTCAGTGTATTCCGCACCAGTTTGAACATGCTTCACTGAAACCGTCTTTTCTTCACGGTTAATAGAGATAACTTCAGAAAAATTACGGATATCCAAATTGTAACGTGCATTCATTCCTTCGACTGTCTGAAGCAATAATTTATTTCTATCTTCTATCACACCGCTTATATGGTATGGAAGACCGCAGTTAGCAAAGGAAATGAATTCTCCTCTTTCGAATAAAACGATTTCTGCTTGCTCATCTAATCTTCTAAGTTTAGTTGCTGTGGTTGCTCCACCTGCTACGCCGCCAATAATTACGATTTTTTTACCCATTTTATTGTCATCCTTTCGGTTAAAAAATTTATATTTTATACCCCTACTGGTATGTTAACTCGAGAAAAGCAGAAAACCAATAGTGCTTTGTGAAGGATTTGTGAAAGTTTTAACTGGATAAAGATTAAAAGCAGACAAATGTCACACAGAGCTATATATTTTAATACTAACTTGTAATTAAGAGGAAATTGTCCAGAGTTTGTGAAAGAATGATGAAGTTTTAAGTGTAAGGCTATGTTAAAGGTTATGGTTGATTTTGAAGCGCTGTTGATTGGAGTGGAAAATGGCGCCTCGAGCGGAGATCAACAGTCTTGTTTAACACAGCAAAGGATAAAGACTAAATAAAAACAGCGGACACTGTAATTGTCCGCTGCGGTTTTCATCATATTTAGTTTTATCATTCACCTTAACGATAATTCACGAATTGCACGTCAACAGTTAGATCAGCTTCTCTGACTGCAGCAATGATTTTCTGCAAGTCGTCACGATTTTTCCCAGTTACGCGAACCTGGTCATCTTGTACCTGGCTCTTTACCTTTACTCCACTATTTTTAATGATCGTGTTAATCTTCTTCGCGTTTTCTTTGTCGATTCCCTGGACAAGCTTTGCTTTTTGGCGGACAGTTCCCCCTGAAGCACGTTCAACTTTTCCATAATCAAGATTCTTCACTGGAATCCCGCGCTTAATCATTTTGCTGAATAGAACATCCTTTAACTGGTCAAGCTTAAATTCATCATCGGAAACAAGCACAAGCTCTTCCTTATCCAGAGAAATATCGCTTTTACTTCCTTTAAAATCATAACGAGTCTGTATTTCCTTCATTGCAATAGTGATCGCATTGGTGACTTCAGTCATTTCAACTTTGGATACAATATCAAACGAGCTTTCTTTAGACATGATTACCTCCAGAAAAACATTTTAATTATGTCTCCATTATAGTAAAATATAGCAGTTCAAACAACTTTGCGTAAATTAAGGTATACTTGTTTAAAAAGTTTAATGATAAAAGATACTTCGAACATAAGTAAATCTCAGCAACCGTGAGAGATTAATATCAATAAACATTCTAATGAAAAAATTAAATGCAGGAGGAAATATATGTCCTTGAATGATTATACAGGCCAGACATTGGAGCTGACTGTGGCAAGAATTGCTGAATATGGTTACTTTTTAACCGATGGGGAAGAAGATGTGCTTCTCCACTCCAATGATACGGATCAAACATTTGAAGAAGGTGATGAAGTAGAAGTCTTTCTTTTTGTTGACTCAAGAGGAAGGCTTACCGCAACTACCACTATACCAAAGGTTTCCGTAGGAACTTACGATTGGGTGCCGGTTATAGATGTAAAAGACGGTATTGGAGTTTTCCTTGATATCGGTATCAGCAAAGATATTTTGCTTGGCGAGGAAGATTTACCAGTTGTAAAATCGGTTTGGCCGCAAAAAGGGGACTTGCTCTATATCACCCTTCGTGTGAACCGAAACAACATGATTTACGCACGTATGGCTACAGATCCTGTAATTCAGGATATTTCTATCAAAGCAACTAGGAGCGATTTTAATAAGAACGTCCATGGTTATATTTACCGTACTGCCAGGGTTGGAAGCTGGATTATTACCGCAGAAGGCTTCAAGGGTTTCATCCATGAATCACAGCGCAGGACAGAGCCGCGCATCGGCGAAAAGGTAGAGGGAAGGATCATCGATGTAAAAGAGGATGGCTCAGTCAATATCTCATTGCAGCCTCGCAAGCAAGAAGCGCTAGATGAAGATTCCCGAAAAATCATGGACTATCTAGAGCTGCGAAATGGCGCGATGCCATACCATGATAAAAGCATGGCTGAAGACATTCAGGAACGCTTTGGGATGAGCAAAGGCTCTTTCAAACGGGCGCTTGGAAGGCTTATGAAGGAAGAAAAGATCTATCAGGAAGATAATTGGACATATAAAAAACAAAAATAGAGCCGGACTGGCTCTATTTTTTTGATTCTTAAATATGGTCTGTTTTCTTAGAGTATTCGTTCTTACCGGCTTTGCGGTTCTTTTCACGCATCATATTCTTTTCATGGCGAAGGGCGTTGTTGTCCTTCGCTTTTTTATCGTTATCGGAAGTATGCGGCATACATAAAAACTCCTTTCAAATTTAGGATTCATTTTATTTTTCCTAAAACCTGAAAGGAGTATGTAAGATTATGATTGCTGTTTATTTAAAAAGAAAATGGCTAGGGTACCTGGTCCCGTGTGTGAGCCTACTGCCGCTCCAATAGAAGTAATCACAACATCTTTAGGGTTCAATTCCTGAATAATCATATCTTTCATTTCTGCTGCTGTTTCCTCGTCATCGGCATTGCTTATTCCTACAATCTGGCTTTCAAAGCCTTCACCACGTTCTTTCATCAGCTCAACGATTCTTCGATGCAATTTCTTTTTTCCGCGGAGCTTTTCGATTGGAACAAGTTTCCCGTCTTCTACATTCAACAATGGTTTGATGTTGAGAAGTCCGCCAATAAAGGCAGAGGCTTTCGAAACTCGTCCACCCTTTGCAAGATGGTCAAGGTCATCAACGGAAAATAAATGCTCCATATGCTGGCTGCGGAAATGGACATCCTTCAAGATGTCTTCCTTCGAATAATTCTCGTTCGCCATCCTTGCTGCTTCCATAACCAAAAGACCTTGTCCGAGCGACGCACATTTTGAATCAATGATTGTTAAATTGAGGTCTGGATATTCTTCCTTCACCTGCTCAGCAATCATTACAGCTGTCTGGTATGTTCCTGATAGTTCAGAAGAGAATGCTATGTATATACCTTCTTGTTTATTTTTAGCTAATTCAGTAAACACTTCTTTAAAACCTGCAGGGGAAGCCTGTGAGGTTTTAGGAAGATTGCCAGCACGAATGGCATCGTACACTTGTTTAGGCTGAATTGTTTTAAGGTCCTCATATTCAGTTCCATCAATTTGGACCTTTAAAGGAAATAGTATGACCCCATTTTCTTCATAAAAATGGTATGGCAAATCACATGCACTGTCAGCCATGATTTTTACTGACATAAACCTTTCACCTGCTTTCAACCTCAATATGATAATAGTTTATCGGTAATATCACAAAAAGACAATTAAATGTAGTGATTTTCGGCAAAATAGGGGTAGAGGAATAATAGAAATAATAAAGGGGGATTTACATGGTCTGGATGGAAACGAAAAAAATCATCATCGTAGTGATTGGTGCATTGCTTAATGCGATGTCACTAAACTTTTTCTTAATCCCGGCAAATGTTTATGCAAGCGGCTTTACAGGAATTGCGCAGCTGGTATCAAGCATTCTGGGTGAATATGCACCGTTTAATATTTCGACAGGAGTTCTTCTCTTGCTCTTGAATATACCAGTGACCATCCTCGGATGGATGAAAGTAGGGAAATCGTTTACGCTCTATAGTTTTATTTCTGTGGTCCTTTCCTCCTTTTTCCTGGAAGTTCTTCCGGTAAAAGAAGTTTCAACAGATATTTTACTGAACGCGGTGTTTGGAGGAGTCATTGCAGCTCTTGGTGTAGGTCTGACGCTGAAATGGGGAGCATCCACAGGTGGAATGGACATCATTGCGATGGTACTCTCACGAATGAATGACCGCCCGGTTGGTACATATTTCTTTACGTTAAACGGCATCATTATATTGACCGCAGGATATATTTTTGGCTGGGAAAATGCACTTTATACTCTCGTTGCCTTGTATGTTTCAACCCGTGTAATTGATGCGATCCATACTCGCCATGAAAAACTTACAGCCATGATCATTACGAAAAAATCAGATGAATTAAAGAAAGCCATTCACGATAAATTAGTACGAGGCATCACATTACTGCCTGCTAAAGGAGCCTTTTCAGGCGAGCAAAAAGAAATGCTTATTATCGTCATAACCAGATATGAGATGTACGACCTTGAGAGAATCATCAAGGATGTCGATCCGCAAGCCTTTACGAATATTGTCCAGACGACGGGGATATTCGGGTTTTTCAGAAGGGAGTAACTTTAGAAAAGGAGTGTAAGTGAATGAGGAAAATCAGCTTGCTTATCATTTTGCTTTTGATTGCCGTGGCGCCAGTATTTGCCATTGGAGAGGAAAAACAAGCAGGGAAACAGAGTGATTTTAGTTTTTTTATTGACCCAGTGTCTGGACCGGAAATGGCAGAGTTTGAATTGTTTTTAAGGAATGATGGAAACGAGCCAATTTCGTTCGAGTTTCCTACATCTCAGAAATATGAAATCACAGTAGTCGATGAAAACAAGAAAAAGGTGTATCAATACTCAGATGGAAAAGCCTTTGCCCAGGCATTTGAAACATTGACTCTAAAGCCGCAACAAAGCATCAAATGGAAAGAGACCTGGGATTATACAACGGATGGGGCAAGAGTAAAAGAAGGCGACTATACCGTCGGAGCAAAACTGAAAGCGGTCAGTCTAGACGGCAGGCCAATATCCGACCAAAGCTTGATTACGGATACAAAAACTATGTATGTTCCTGGAGAAAATCCAGTATTCAAGGGAGTGGGAGCAGAAGGCAGTAAGGGGAATTATAAGATAACCGGAGAAGCCAGACCAACGAGCGGTAAGTTTTACTACACTGTGGAGGATGGACATAATGAACTGATTAGGGAGGCTGAAATCGTTACAGATTCAAAATATCCACAATGGAAGCCATTTGTAATCGATGTGTCCATCTCTGTAGATCACCTGCCTCAAAATGGTTCCGTCATTTTAAATCTTTATGAGCGAAGCGGTGATGGTACGATCATTCATACTTATCCTGTCTTGTTGGAGAGATTCAACAACAATAATTAGTAGGCCAATAGAACACCGGGTGGGCAGGTGGGAGAAACGTCTTAATAATGACATTTGAGAGAACTCATTGTTTCTGTTTTAGGTGATCAATAGCCTGTGTTGGTGACGTTTTTTCATTTTGCACATTTCGGTAACCATGAGGCTTTATTGTTTATCGAGGTAACCAAGAGGCTATATTGGTACCCGCTTTTTCCAATATTTAGGTATTTAAGGTATCTAAGAAGTTATATTGGTGCTCTCTTTTTCCAATATTTAGG
>NZ_JBAVFI010000776.1:0-6585 GCF_049588175.1 Mesobacillus sp. | reverse complement strand
CCTTAAAAATCATCCTTTATATTAAGAACTTTTATACCTTTAACCAAATTCCAGATCAGTACAATAAAACTCATAATCACCATTAACATGGCACTTGCAAACATCATTACTGGAAATTCTCCTGCTCCTCTTGTGATATCAAAATAAACCGCTAACAGGATAAGCGGCAGTGGAATCAGCGGGATCAGATGTGAAAATAAAGCCTTCTTCGCATGATGCTTAACATCAAGGTCCTCAGACGCAAAGTATGCGACCAAGGGAAACAATATTCCAGCGAACATAATACTAAAATAGCACAAGGCAGACACTACCCGTTTTGTATCCATCCTTTTCAACTCCTTAGCAATAAATACGCTAAAGAACCCAAGAAGTTTCATTCCTTTGAGAAATTATTTCGACAAATACGATTTGAACACTCCGGTATACAAGCGATATTACCCAATTTTTTGTGAAATCAGCATAAAAATTCCCACTATTTTCTTATATAAAATAATCTACTTACATATTATTCTGTAATCATAGCGAAATATTACTGTAACATTTGTTAAAATACATACGTCTGTTTTTATGAAAATCATCTAAGAACAATCTGCGAGGGATGCAAAGTGGCAAGCTTGAAAAAGAAGACAGCAAAATGGTGCGCATTAATTTGTTTAATCGGTGGGATTGTGACGTCTTCTACCGTTGTGGCAAGCCAGGAAAAAAGGCCAATGGCTGGTGAAATCGTAAAGTTAAAGATCCAAATTCCAAACCCTCCCGGCGAGATTAAACTAGCTTCTAACCGTACAAACGAGATTTTAAAAACAGTAGAAAAAAAGTCACCAAGATTTGCAGAGGGAAATGAAAATAAAGCAGAAAATGAAAACGCAGATATCGTAAACAATCCTCCACTGGTTCCCGCTGATCATAAATCACCTGCAGTACAAACCACTGATCAAAGAACTGTTTATTTAACATTTGATGACGGGCCTCATAAGGTATCAGACCAAATTTTAAACATGCTTGATGAGTATGACGCTAAAGCTACCTTCTTTATGCTTGATGGGAATATGAGAAACTTTCCCGATGCTGTAAAAAGAATGGCTCAGGACGGGCACAGCCTTGGAGCACATGGAGTAACACATGATAAAACGAAAATCTATCAATCTCCGCAAACAGTCGTCGCTGAAATGAACCAGACACTAAACACAATCAAGGAAATCACAGGCATCGACACATCTTTCATTCGCACCCCATACGGAAGTGCTCCATACATGACCGATCCTTATAAAAAAGCCGTCAATGATCAAGGGTACCAAATGTGGGATTGGAACATCGACAGCAAGGATTGGTATTACCTGGATCATAGGCTGGTTGAAAACACAATCTCCCAAATTAGCAGCCAGTCTAAAAAACAAGAACCAATGGTCATCCTTCTCCATGAAAGACAAGAAACATTAGCCCAGCTTCCGGAGTTATTGAAGTATCTTAAGGAGCACCACTACAGTTTTAAGGCATTAGAGCCGACAATGGAGCCTATTCAATTGAAATAAAGGGTACCCCTAACGAAAAAAAAGCTCTTCCACGATGAAGGAGCCTTCAGACTGTAGTCAAACTCAATGAAAGCGAGCTTGTCTACAGATTTTTCATCTTGGTTGGGAAGTATAATAGGTCTGTTGATTTCCGTTCCAGGCGCTTCGCTTTCCGCGGGCTGGCGGTGAGCCCGCAGGAGTCTACGCGCCTTCCACTCCAATCAACAGGTTTTAAATAACTGATCTGTGAACTATATCTTTGTCGACAAGCTAAAGGCTCTTCCGCAATGGAAGAGCCTTAACTGTATTAAGCATTACTTGTGCTTTTTTCTTTCTCAACAATCTCCTGCTTCATGCGCAGGCGGTCGCGATCGAGTACGGGCTTGAGGTACTTGCCGGTATACGATTCTGGAACTTCTGCGACCTGTTCTGGTGTTCCTGATGCGATGATGGTACCACCGCGGTCTCCGCCTTCTGGACCGAGGTCGATGATAAAGTCGGCAGCCTTGATAACATCTAGGTTGTGTTCGATGACCAGCACAGTGTCGCCATTTTCAACGAGGCGTTGAAGAACGACTAACAAACGTGAGATGTCGTCAACATGCAAGCCGGTTGTCGGCTCATCAAGGATATAGAGCGAACGGCCGGTTGAACGGCGGTGCAGCTCGGATGCTAGCTTGACGCGCTGCGCTTCCCCTCCGGATAGCGTCGTCGCGGGCTGGCCAAGCTTGATATAGCCTAGGCCGACATCATATATCGTTTGCAGCTTGCGGCTGATTTTCGGAATGTTGGCGAAGAACTCCACTGCATCCTCAACCGTCATATCGAGGATTTCGGAAATATTCTTCCCTTTATACTTTACTTCCAGTGTTTCACGGTTGTAACGCTTTCCATGACAGATTTCGCATGGTACATAAACATCCGGCAGGAAGTGCATTTCTATTTTGATGATACCGTCGCCGCGGCATGCTTCACAACGTCCACCTTTTACATTGAAGCTGAAGCGTCCTTTTTTATAACCGCGCACCTTCGCTTCATTTGTAGAAGCAAACACATCGCGGATATCATCAAATACACCTGTATAGGTGGCCGGGTTTGATCTTGGGGTGCGGCCGATTGGTGACTGGTCAATATCGATGACCTTATCGAGATGCTCGACACCTTTGATGTCCTTGAACTCGCCAGGCTTGCTTTTTGCCCGATGAAGCTTCATCGCAAGTGATTTATGAAGGATTTCATTAATCAATGTACTTTTACCTGAGCCGGATACGCCTGTGACAGCCATAAAGGTTCCAAGTGGGAATTTCACATTCACATTTCGGAGATTATTTTCCTTCGCACTCTTAATTTCGATGTAACGCCCATCTGGTTTGCGGCGCTCGATTGGCAACGGTATGAATTTTTTCCCGGATAGATACTGGCCAGTCAATGAGTTCGGATCGGCCATTACTTCTGCTGGTGTACCCTGTGAAATAATTTCCCCGCCATGGACACCTGCTCCAGGGCCAATATCAATTAGATAATCAGCAGCAAGCATCGTATCCTCATCATGCTCAACGACAATCAGCGTGTTTCCGATGTCCCGCATGTTTTTCAGTGTATCAATCAGCCTGTCATTGTCTCGCTGATGAAGACCAATGGATGGTTCGTCCAGGATATATAGGACGCCAGTCAGGCGTGAACCAATCTGGGTTGCAAGCCTAATCCGCTGAGCTTCACCGCCTGAAAGCGTACCTGCCGAGCGACTCATCGTCAGGTAGTCCAACCCGACATTGATCAGGAAGCCGAGACGCTCCGTGATTTCACGGAAAATCATATTGGCGATTTTCATTTCTTTTTCAGAAAGCTTTAGACTCTGGAAAAACTGATGCGCCTCCTCGACTGACAATGCAGTTACTTCACCAATATGGCGGCCATCGACAAGGACTGCAAGTGTCTCACGCTTCAGCCTGTAGCCTTTACATGTTGGGCAGGCGTGCTCCCCCATATATTTTTCCATTTGTTCTCGGATATAGTCAGAGCCTGTTTCCTTATAACGGCGCTCGATATTTTTTAGAACGCCCTCAAAAACAATATAGTTTTCACGAATCTGGCCAAAATCATTTTCATAACGGAAATAAATCCGGTCTTTACTCGAACCGTGAAGGATTTTATCCATCTGGTGGTCAGGTAGGTCTTTTACCGGAACATCCATATCGATGCCATAATGGTTGCAGACTGCCTCAAGCAGTGATGGGTAATACTGCGAGCTAGTAGGTTCCCAAGGAGCGATCGCATGCTGGCGCAATGTCAGGTCCTTATTAGGAACGACGAGTTCAACATCCACTTCAAGCTTAGCACCTAGTCCATCACATTCAGGACAAGCTCCGAAAGGACTATTGAAGGAGAACATCCTTGGCTCAAGCTCACCGATTGAAAAACCGCAAATCGGGCAGGCATGATTCTCGCTGAACATCAATTCTTCTTCACCGATTACATCGATCAGTACCTTTCCTTCACCAAGCTTAAGAGCAGCTTCCATGGAGTCGGCAAGACGTGCTGCGATGCCTTCCTTGACAACAATACGGTCGATGACGACTTCAATGGAGTGTTTTTTGTTCTTTTCCAGCTCAATATCTTCTCCAAGGTCAAACATTTCCCCGTCGACACGGACACGTACATAACCTTGTTTTTTTACATCTTCAAGAACCTTGGCATGTGTACCCTTCCTGCCAGAAACAAGCGGTGCAAGGATTTGCAGCTTCGTCCGTTCCGGATATTCGAGTACACGGTCGACCATCTGCTCGATCGTCTGGGACGAAATTTCAATATTATGCACAGGGCAGACTGGACGTCCTACCCTTGCAAATAATAATCGTAAATAATCATAGATTTCTGTCACTGTTCCAACCGTGGAACGAGGATTCCGGCTCGTTGTTTTCTGGTCGATTGAAATTGCAGGAGACAATCCCTCGATCGAATCGACATCAGGCTTGTCCATCTGTCCAAGGAATTGGCGCGCGTATGCCGATAATGACTCGACATAACGGCGCTGTCCTTCAGCATAGATGGTATCGAATGCCAGAGAGGACTTTCCTGAACCGGAAAGCCCCGTCAGCACCACAAGCTTATCTCTCGGAATGGTGACATCTATATTTTTCAAGTTATGGGCTCTGGCGCCTTTAACAATCAATTTATCCATAGCCATTTTATCGTCATCCTTCCGCTTTTAACTCAAGAATGAGGTCACGCAGCTCGGCCGCCCGTTCGAAGTTGAGTGACTTCGCCGCTTCCTTCATTTCCTTTTCCATATTTAAAATCACTTGTTCGCGATCTTTCTTTGACAGCTTTTTCAAACCCTCTGCCGGGTTGTATTCTTCCTGATCTTCGGCAGCAATTGTCGCCCGGATTACATCGCGGATCTCCTTCTGGATCGTCTGCGGTGTAATGCCATGCTTCGCATTATACTCTTCCTGAATTGCACGGCGGCGCTTCGTTTCACTGATGGCCAATTCCATCGAGTTCGTCATCTTATCTGCATACATGATGACATGTCCGTGCTCGTTCCTCGCTGCACGGCCAATGGTCTGGATGAGCGATCTCTCGGAACGGAGGAAGCCTTCTTTATCGGCATCAAGGATTGCCACAAGCGATACTTCAGGAATATCTATTCCTTCCCTTAACAGGTTGATCCCGATAAGAACATCATACTTGCCAAGCCGCAGCTCGCGGATAATCTCAATTCTTTCAAGTGTCTTAACCTCTGAATGCAGGTACTGCACTTTTATGCCGATTTCCTTAAGATAATCAGTCAGGTCCTCAGACATTTTTTTAGTTAAAGTAGTAATCAATACACGTTCATTACGCTTTGCTCTTTCATGGATTTCTCCAATCAAGTCATCAATCTGTCCCTCGATCGGCCTTACATCAATCGTCGGGTCAAGCAATCCTGTCGGACGGATGATCTGCTGGACCATCTCCGGTGTATGCTCCAATTCATATGGACCAGGTGTAGCTGAGACGAAAACAGCATTATGAACATGCTTCTCAAATTCAGGGAACGTCAGCGGACGGTTATCCATTGCCGACGGCAGACGGAAACCATGGTCCACAAGCACCTGCTTACGAGCCTGGTCACCATTAAACATTCCCCTTATTTGCGGCAATGTAACATGTGACTCATCTACTACAATCAAAAAATCTTCGGGGAAGTAGTCGATCAAAGTATATGGTGTGGCTCCAGCAGGCCTTAATGTCAGGTGGCGTGAGTAGTTTTCAATCCCTGAGCAGAAACCCATTTCACGCATCATTTCAAGGTCATACCTTGTCCGCTGCTCCAGCCTCTGGGCTTCTAGCAGTTTTTCCTCGGCGCGAAGTACTTCAAGTCGTTCTTCAAGTTCTTTTTCAATATTCTCGATGGCGATTCTCAGCTTTTCCTCACGAGTGACGAAGTGGGATGCCGGGAAAATCGCGACATGATCACGTTCACCGATGATTTCACCAGTCAGTGCATCAACCTCACGAATACGATCGATTTCGTCACCGAAAAACTCGACCCTCATACAATGCTCATCGCGAGATACCGGGAAAATTTCCACGACATCGCCGCGGACGCGAAAAGTCCCGCGCTTGAAGTCGATGTCATTCCGTTCATACTGGACATCAACAAGGCGGTGCAATAGCTTGTTTCGCTCAATTTCCATGCCTGTTCTCAGCGAAACAACCATGTCACGGTATTCTTCAGGATTACCGAGACCATAGATGCAGGATACACTGGCAATGATGATGACATCTTTTCGTTCAAACAAGGACGAAGTCGCAGAGTGGCGCAGCTTATCAATTTCATCGTTGATGCTGGCATCTTTTTCAATGAAAGTATCGGTCTGAGGCACGTACGCCTCTGGCTGGTAATAATCATAGTAACTGACAAAGTACTCAACAGCATTATTCGGGAAAAACTCCTTGAACTCACTGTAAAGCTGTCCTGCCAGCGTTTTGTTATGGGCAATCACAAGCGTCGGCTTGTTGATCTCCTTGATCACATTTGAAATCGTGAACGTCTTACCAGTACCGGTAGCCCCCAGAAGCGTCTGAT
>NZ_JBAVFI010000775.1:0-2173 GCF_049588175.1 Mesobacillus sp. | reverse complement strand
GCTAAATGGATCCCGTTCCCAATCATTTGGATCCCCAGCAGGAACAACATCGATATGTCCATTTAAGATCATGGATTTACCGCTGCCTGTCCCTTTCATAACCCCGATTGCATTCGGGTTTCCTGTGAAGTCCTTGCGGTCAGAGCAAAATGCAGGGTGGGAAATAAGGTCTTCACCGCCGATTTCCCAAATATCCATTTCAAGACCAAGCTCCCGGCATTTTTCGATGATGACTGCCTGCGCTCCGCTTTCCTTTCCCCTGGTGCTCCCCTCCTGGACAAGCTTTTGCAATAAACGTGTACCCCTGATCCTATTTTCAGTAATGTAACTCCGCACTTTTTGCTTAGCAGAATGCACGATATCAGCCCCTTTTAATATTCGATGACTCGGATGTCTTCTGCGACGGAAAAATCGCAAGCCGTTTTTGCGGCAATCTCTGCAACTGTATGTGGAGCAAATCTCTCAGTCAAAGTTAATGAGCCTTCGATTATCTTAAAAACCGCAAGATCAGTGATTATAAGGTCAACACAATTTGCTGCAGTCAATGGCAAAGTACAGGATTCTACTATTTTAGAAGTTCCGTTTTTGTCTGTGTGGTTCATTAAGACTGCTACTTTCCTTGCTTTTTGGGCCAGTTCCATGGCTCCGCCCATTCCTGGTATTTTCTTTCCAGGAACAATCCAGTTTGCAAGATCCCCTTTTTGGCTTACTTGCAATGAGCCAAGTATGGTAAGGTCAACCCTTCCTCTTCTGATCATCCCGAACGCTACGGCACTATCACAGTAGGACGCGCCGGAGAGTACCGTAACAGGAAAGCCTCCTGCATTGCACAAATTTTCATCCTCTAGATTCTTTTCGGGAGACTCACCCATACCGACAATCCCATTTTCTGCATGGAACATGACATTTAAGTCTGAAGAAAGGTGATTGGGGACAAGAGAAGGTATGCCGATTCCTAAATTGACAACCATCCCCGGAGATATTTCTTCGGCTGCCCGCTTGGCCATTTTATTCCTGAGATCTATTCCCATGCCCATTTCCAATTCACTCCTCCTGAAGGAATAACCATATCGACAAATACTCCAGGTGTCACAATTTCCTCGGGATCAAGGCAGCCAAGTGGAACGATTTCCTCAGCCTCAGCTATAGTGAAATTTCCTGCCATTGCGACAAGCGGGTTGGTATTTCGTGCACTTTTATCAAATACAAGATTTCCATACGGGTCAGCCTTCTTCGCATAGACGATTGAAACTTCTGCAGTCAGAGCTGTTTCGACCAAATAGTCACTGCCGTTGAGATTCATTTTCTTTTTACCTTTTGAAACAAACTCATGATCGACACCTACATCGGTTAATATCGCACCAAGCCCCATTCCGCCAGCCCTGATTCTTTCCGTTAATGTTCCCTGAGGCGAAAACTCCACTTCCAATTTCCCCTTAGTCATCAGTTCTCCAGCCACTGGGTTGGAACCGATATGTGAAGCGATAATTCTCTTAGCCCTTCCCCGGCTGACGACTTTCCCAATTCCAATATCAGGAAAACCGGTATCATTACCGATCAGCACAAGGTTTTTAATGTTTTTGTCAAGAATACCGTCAATAAGGCTCGGCGGTGAACCGACTCCTCCAAATCCACCAAACATCAATGTCATTCCATCGTGAAAGTGCTCCATCGCTTGCTCCAGTGTTCCGATTTTACCGAATGGATTTTCCATTTTAGTTTTCAACTCCATTTCCTTCTGGCAATCCTAGTATTTTATATGCTTCGGCAAAAGTAGATTTCAGCAGGGAAACCAACTCATCAATCTCCCTTTTGGTAATAGTCAAAGGCGGTGAGATGATAATCGCGTCCCCAGACAGACCATCGAGTCCAGAGCCAGCTGGATAAAGCAGTATTCCTTTTTCTCTTCCGATTTTTACGAGCATGTCGGTTAGTTTCAGGCTTCTTTCGAAAGGTATTTTTGCTTCAGGAAGCTTGACGAATTCCAGCCCAATCAGCAATCCCTTCCCCCTTACTTCACCGATAAAGGGGAACAGTGACTTCAGTTTTTCTAGTTTATTTCTCAAATAAACTGCCTTTGAATCTACATTCTTTAAAATCTCGTTTTTTTCCAAATAGCCAAGAACGGCAAGTGCGGCTGCGCACGATTGGGGATTGGCGCTAAGTGTATGAC
>NZ_JBAVFI010000774.1:0-5824 GCF_049588175.1 Mesobacillus sp. | reverse complement strand
CCGATGTGGCTCTTGGAGTGCCTGTGATAGCCGTAAGTGTGCTGGAGAAAACCGGAACCGAGGAATTGCAAAGATTCCTAGCCCCAGGCAAAACAGTTGCTCTTATCGGGTCGTCGGGTGTAGGGAAATCCAGTCTGGTAAACTTTCTGACTGGATTTCAAAAGCAGGTTGTCCAGGAAATTCGAGTTAGCGATGATAAAGGTAAGCATACGACTACACACCGCGAAATGGTCCAGCTCCCAGGCGGCGCCGTGCTCATCGATACACCTGGAATGAGGGAAGTACAGCTTTGGCAAAGTGATGAGGGGATCAGTGAAAGCTTTTCTGATATTGAAGAATTTGCCTCTTCCTGCAGATTCCGTGACTGTAACCATAATAACGAACCGGGATGTGCTGTAAGGGCTGCAATCAACGAAGGGGCGTTGGATGAGAATCGGTTCAGCAGCTATAAAAAGCTGCAAAAAGAGCTTGCCTATATAGACAGGAAGGTCGATAAAAAGGCACAAGCGGATGAAAAACGCCATTGGAAAAACATCAATAAAGAAATCCGTCAAAAAACCATATTCAAAGGAAAATAAACTTATCCTCTTCTTCGGAAGAGGTTTTTTGATGTGTTAGAAAAAAGCTTCTGAATGTGTTTTTTGCTTTAAAAGTTATACAATAGGGAATAAGTATTTGAGTAGAGTGCTGTTTCGTCATTATTCGAAGCAGTCTAAAAGGAAGAGGTGTTAATATGGAAAAGGATAACCGGGAGCTTGCTACATTTGCAGGAGGCTGCTTTTGGTGTATGGTTAAACCATTTGACCAGCAGCCAGGGATTATAAGCGTTGTATCCGGCTACACTGGTGGCACGACAGTGAATCCTACATATGAAGAGGTTTGTACAGATACAACTGGACATTATGAAGCAGTTCAGATCACCTTTGATCCAGCTGTATATCCTTATAGTAAGCTGCTTGAGCTGTTTTGGCAGCAGATTGATCCTACAGATGCAGGAGGCCAGTTCTACGATCGCGGTCGTTCGTATCAAACGGCTATTTTTTATCATAGTGAAGTGCAGCGGATTCAGGCTGAAGAATCTAAAAAGAACCTGGAAGAAAGCGGCCGGTTCTCAAAGCCGATTGTAACGGAGATTTTACCAGCAAAGGAATTTTATCCTGCCGAGACATACCATCAGGGATTTTATAAAAAAAATCCAGAAAGGTACAATTCATATCAAAAAGGTTCTGGAAGAGAAGCATTTATCCAGAGGAACTGGGGGGGAACAGAATGATGAAGAAAAATCAGGAGGAGTTAAAGCAAAGACTGACTCCAATGCAATATGAAGTAACCCAAAATAACGGAACGGAGCCTCCATTTCGAAATGAATATTGGAATGACTTAAGAGAGGGTCTGTATGTTGACATTGTCTCAGGAAAACCCTTATTCAGTTCCCATGATAAATTTGATGCCGGCTGCGGATGGCCGAGTTTTACAAAACCAATCGAAGAGGAAGAAGTCATAGAAAAGCAGGACTTAAGCCATTTTATGGTTCGGACAGAAGTGAGAAGCAAAACCGCTGATTCACATCTCGGACATGTCTTTGATGATGGCCCAGGTGAATCTGGCCTTCGTTATTGCATCAATTCAGCTGCATTAAGGTTTGTGCCAAAGGAAAAATTTGCAGAAGAAGGTTACGAGGAGTATCTAAAACTATTCCACGATCAAGATAAATAGGAATATGGAAGGATGAACGTCATGTTTAAGAAATTGTTTGGGAAAAAAGAAGAACCAGTAAAGACGATACAGATTCTTGCACCGCTCAGCGGTAATGCTGTCAATCTCGCTTCTGTACCAGATCCAGTATTCTCTGAAAAAATGATGGGGGATGGCATTGCGATTGAGCCGTCAGAGGGCATTGTTGTATCACCAGTCGATGGTGAGATCATGCAGATTTTCCCGACTAAGCATGCAGTTGGCATCAGAGCTAAAAATGGTGCGGAGATATTGATTCACATTGGTTTGGAAACAGTTTCGTTAAAGGGTGAAGGTTTTGAAACCCATGTACAGCAAGGTGATTCTGTCACGGCTGGAGACAAGCTGGTAAGCTTCGACATGGCGACAATCAGTGAGAAGGCGAAAAGCACTGTAACGCCAATCATCATTACTAACACTGATCAGGCAGTTTCATTAAACTTATTAACCGAAGGAAAAGTAGAAAGAGGGTCAACTCCGATCCTGGAAGTGACTTTTAATTAAAATGTTCGGAAAACCTCGGATAAAGAAAACAGCCGCTGAGCATTCAGCGGCTGTTTTCAATTTTTGTGCTTTCAGCATTCTTTGAAGTCATTCCGCCTGAAAGGATGAACTTCATAGCATCTTCTGACTTCACATCAATAATTTCGATATCATTTTTAGGAATCAGGAAGGTGAAACCAGCTACCTGGAAAGTTTGCGGAATGTACACAGCTACATGCTGGGATAAGGGTTCATAGAAGGATTCCAGATTTTCGGTTGTGATAAAGCCAAGGCTTTTCATATTTGTTCCAGGAACGGTGACCAATGCCACCTTTGAGAAGGACTTCTTTTCACCCAGAAAAGAATGTACTGTATCTTTAATAACTGAATACACCGTTTTGACAAAAGGGATTTTCTCAAGCAGTCTGTCAATCAGTTTTATAATGCTTCCGGTAATGAAGCGGGTGGATAGCCATCCCAAAATGGTAATCAGAACCAATGTGGTCAGAAGGCCAATCCCCGGAATATAACTATCTTGGAAATGTGGCTTCAGCACATTTCCAAGCAGGCTGTCTAAAAACATGAAGGTTTTATATATTACATAGACAACCAGAATGATTGGGACGATAGTCAGGATCCCATTGATAAAATTCTTCAATAAACTTTTCATGTGGTGCTCCTCATTCTTAAGTATGAAAGTAACATACTCTTTTTCAGGGAATATTTCAATATCAAACTTTTTATTAACTTTCTTTTTCTTTGGCCACAATGATCGAAATAATTTGCAGCAAAGAATTCTGGGAAGTGCTTCTTGCAGAAACATCCTCGATGGCTTCAAATCTAACTGAATGATGTCCATCCTCCAGGCCGCTTGCGATATACAAGTGCCGTTCTCGGAAAAATGGCCACCAGGTAGAAAGCGTTCTGACATATTCTCCATCAATGTAGACATTCATCATTCCGCCGATTTCGCTTCGGATTACATTAACCCCAAGTATTGGACCTTCGAAATCATATTCGATGTAATCTCCAGACTTCCTGCTGACATAGCTTCCAATTTCAGATTTAAAGCCTTTTTTATCTGCAATATCCTCTTTTTCAGCAAGATAAAAGAAATCATTTTTGGTTATAGATTTTGGGTAATCCGCAATGTCCGCTTCATTCCTAATATTCTTCTTAATTAACTCGAAGACAGAATTGGCATATAGCCGGTATCCGGTCCCATTTGGGTGTACCATATCGGAAGTGAGATGCTCCGTAAGCATTCCAGATTCCTTGAAAGGAATTCTCATATCAATGCATTTAGCCCCGTAGTGGAATGAAATCCTCTTAATCGCGTCCGCAAATGGTTCTTGCTTCAAAGGACTTTCGATAATCGTAATGATCTCTGCGTCTTTGTTTAGCTCTTTTGCATTTCTTATAAGCTTTTCATAGAAAAAAGTAAATTGCTCTGGATCCATGAATTTTCGGTCATTTTCGCCAAAAACGATAAAAATCAGGTCCATATTCTGTAGTTTTGGCGAGCTTTGCAGCTTGTAAATTCCTTCGAATGCTGTTGCACCGCTTTGGACCACTAAATGACGCCTGCCTCTCGATCCCGAATAATCATTTATTAGTGCCTCAAGCTGATTGAACCATCGCAATTCCTTTCTTTCCGCGCCTGCCCCCCTGCCAATGCTGTCCCCAATAATTAGGTAATTGAACGGTTCACCTACCTCAATCTTTTCATATACGTTCAGATCCTCTGATAAATAATGTTCTGATTGTGAAATCATTATATAGATAACAACAGTCAGGATCATTACACTTAAGATTCTTATTTTTGTATTTATCATGATGAGATAACTCCTTCGAAAACAATCGCATATCACATAATTACATTATTTCATTACTAAAGAAAAGAGTTTTATTTAATTATTTTAACAATCCATAAATTAAAAAAAATAGGCAAATGCACAATCGGGTCAAGTACCCATATCATAACGTAAAGGGAAAGCAATTCAAAAACAATCGAGGAGTGGTTTTAATGTACGGATACGATAATGCCCCTATGCCAGTTCAAGGCGTTCAAGGTACTATGTGTCATGGAGGTTACCCTTATGCAGGAGTAGGGGGAGCTGGATGCGGCTATGGTTCTGGTGGTTTTGCTTTAATCGTAGTATTGTTCATTTTGTTAATCATCATCGGCGCGTGCTGCACCCACATCTGGTAATTCGGCAGTACGCTGACAAAAACTATATAGAATCATTTTTGAGCATGAGAGACTGCCGCAGCTGCTGGCAGTCTTTTTTTATATTAAGAATATATAGTTTATAAAAGAAAACACGAACATTTAAAAACTTACATATTGGAAAGTTCGTAATTTGCGTTGACTGCACATATTATTTTTGTTATATTTACCAAGGGTTAAGCAAAAAAACAATTTGGCGGGGGAAACTTAAATGAATTCTAACTATGATGTAATCGTCGTTGGGGCAGGACCAGCAGGAATTTTTACATGCTATGAATTAACATTAAAAATGCCTGGAGCGAACGTTTTGCTTATCGATAAAGGGCACGATATATATAAAAGAAACTGCCCGATTTTACAAAAGAAAATTGAAAAATGCCCGCCGCCGGCTGGAAAAAAGGATTTTGCAGGCTGTTTGCCAGCTTGTTCAATTACGAATGGATTTGGCGGAGCAGGAGCTTATTCTGATGGGAAATTCAATATAACAAGTGAGTTTGGCGGCTGGATGACAGATTATCTTCCTGATTCCAAAGTTGTTGAACTAATTAAATATGTAGACCAAATCAATCTTAAACATGGGGCGACTGAAAACATAACAGATCCGATGACAGACAAAGTCAGGGATATTGAACGCAGGGGCTATGCCGCAGGATTGAAGCTTCTAAGGGCACAGGTACGCCATCTTGGAACCGAACAAAATCTTGAAATCTTAAAGAATATTTTTGAATACTTAAAAGATAAAATTGAAATGGCCTTCAAGACAGAGATTGAGGACCTTATTACTGAAAAAACTCCAGAGGGCCACAAGGTCATGGGCGTTGAGCTAAAGAATGGAGAAAAAATATATGCAGATAAGGTCGTTATAGCTCCAGGCCGTGATGGATCAAAGTGGCTGACGCAAATACTCAAAAAGAGACGTTTGAAGATGATTAACAATCAGGTTGATATCGGCGTTAGGGTTGAAACATCAAATGTAGTCATGGAAGAAATAAATGAACATTTATATGAAGGTAAGTTCATTTTTAATACATCTGTTGGGACCACTGTCAGGACTTTCTGCAGCAATCCTTCTGGCCATGTGGTAGTAGAAAACCATTCAGGAATCATGCTGGCTAATGGACACGCTTATAAAGATCCTAAATTAGGGAGTCAGAACACTAATTTTGCGCTGCTCGTATCACACACATTCTCTGAACCATTTGATAAGCCGAATGAGTTTGCGCACGAAATTTCACGTTTAGCCAACAGCCTTTCACATGGCGGGCTGATTGTCCAGAAATATGGCGACATCTTAAAAGGACGCAGATCCACAGAAAAGCGAATCAAAGAGGGATTTTTAGAGCCGACTATGAAGGAAGCTGTTCCAGGAGATTTAGG
>NZ_JBAVFI010000773.1:0-5404 GCF_049588175.1 Mesobacillus sp. | reverse complement strand
AAACTAATCATATTCACTACGAAATTCACGAGAATCACTACTTTACCCATTAGCTGGTAAAAAATCATCATTAAATATTAAAATTTTCAGAAAAATAATTGACTTTTTCCTATATACACGGTATCTTTGTTTTAAAATATATAACACATTTATTGTGTTACGGTAATATAACGTTATATAAATAAAATTTTATGTAATACAGGGGGTAGAATCTTGATTTTACATGAAATCGAAACAAAGAGCCGTGAGTTTATTGAAGAAATCCAACTTCAGAGGCTTAAGGCTACTGTAGAAAAAGTTGCCCAGCGTGTGGCTTTTTACCGTGAGAGGTTTGAAAAAGCCAATTTCTCTCCAGAAATGCTTAATAGTTTGGAAGATTTGGAAGCGCTTCCGTTTACCGAGAAGCAGGATCTGCGGGATAACTATCCATTTGGATTGTTCGCAGTTCCGCAAAGTGAGATGGTAAGGGTTCATGCTTCATCAGGAACAAGTGGAAAGCCGACAGTCGTTGGCTATACCCAGAATGATATTGAAATGTGGAGTGAGATTGTTGCAAGGTCAATTGCTCTTGCAGGAGGCGAGCCAGGCAAGTTCCTTCATAATGCCTATGGATATGGACTTTTTACAGGAGGTCTTGGGCTTCACTATGGAAGCGAAAAGCTTGGGATGGTGACGGTTCCAGTCTCAGGAGGAAATACTCAAAGACAAATCATGCTGATACAAGATTTTAAGCCACAGGTCATTTGTGGAACGCCATCCTACATTTTAAATATAGCTGAAACAATGGAAGATATGGGGATAAATCCTCGAGAGACTTCATTAAAATACGGCATTTTCGGCGCGGAACCTTGGTCGGAGGAAATGCGGAAAACTCTTGAAGAAAAACTGAATATCAAAGCCTGTGATATCTACGGTTTGAGTGAAGTCATTGGACCAGGTGTCGCAAATGAATGTCACGAAGCACAGGCAGGACTTCATGTTGCAGAAGATCATTTTTACGTTGAGGTCATCGATCCTGAAACCATGAAGCGGGTACCTGATGGTGTGGAGGGAGAGCTTGTTTTCACGAGTCTTACTAAAGAAGCTTTTCCAATCATTCGCTACCGTACTGGGGATATAGCATCGCTAAGCAGGGAGAAATGCAGTTGTGGAAGAACGACCGTGAGAATGTCGAGGGTAAAGGGACGAATCGATGACATGCTGATTATCAATGGGGTCAACGTTTTCCCATCGCAAATTGAACATTGTCTGCTGACAGTTCGAGAACTAGCCCCGCATTATCAGATACAGATTTTACAAAAGCGGACATTAAAAGTGCTTGAGCTGCATGTTGAGATGAATGAGGATTTTTTTACAGCAATAGGCGAAGATCCTATTTCGGACACCGTGTATGTACTGGAACAAAGAATTCAAGCATTGCTTAAAAGCCAGTGTCTGATCTCAATTGAAGTTCGGGTCCATCGCCCAAAAACGATTCCGCGTTCGGAAGGCAAGGCAGTCCGGATTGTCGATAAAACGAAGGAACCAATCGGAACATAATTTTTAAGGAGGCCAACAGCATGGTAAATCCAATTTCTTATGACCAGCTTTCTGAGGAAGCGAAGTATCAGCATTTCATGGAGCGGATTGAAGCTGGCGAGAAAATTGAAGCAGATGACTGGATGCCGGATGAATACAGAATGACGCTGATCAAGCTGATTTCGATGCATGGCATCAGTGAAATAATGGGTGCTCTCCCGGAAAAGGAGTGGGTTCCTAAAGCCCCTTCATTAAAGAGAAAGCTGGGAATCATGGCAAAGGTCCAGGATGAGATGGGACATGGACAACTGCTTCTGCGCGTCTCGGAGGATTTGATGAAGCCCCTGGGGAAGTCGAGGGAGAATATCATTCAAGACTTGCTTTCAGGAGACTTGAAATTCCATAACGTCTTTCACATGGAAGCAAAAACATGGGGTGACGCAGGGCTGATCGGCTGGCTGGTCGATGGTGCTGCGATCATTACACAGACGAATATGCTGGATGCCTCCTATGGACCATATGCAAGAGCATTGAAGCGAATCTGCGCAGAAGAGGTTTTTCATGCGCAGCACGGTGAGGCAATCATTATGGCACTCGCCGAGGGAACGGATGAACAAAGAGCAATGATCCAGGATTCCATCAATCGCTGGTGGGAAGCATTGCTGATGTTCTTCGGGCCAGGAGACGCATCAACAACAGGAACCTCAAAACAGGATATCACGATAAAATACAATATCAGGACAAAAACAAACGAAGAACTCCGCCAAGATTTCTTCACAAAGTACATTCCAAGGGTCCTATCCCTTGGCTTGAAACTGCCGGATGAAACGATGCAGTTTGACCAGGAAAGCGGCATGTGGCAATACAAGCAGCCAGACTGGAGCAAATTCAAACAAATCATCAAAAACAACGGACCAAAATCAAAAGAACGACTAAGACTAAGAGAAATCTCATACAGTAACAACAAATGGGTCATCGATGCATTAAGCAATTAACACAGTAAAGCAGTGGGGGTCAGACCCCCGACAAGTTAATGCGGTAAAGCGATGGGGGTCAGACCCCGGCGCGGTGAAGTGGTAAAGTTCTGCAGGAAAGGGGAGAGTTGGATGTCTGGGAAGGGTTTTTACCAGGAGTTTGAGGTGTTCAGCAAGCGGACGGATACTTCGCCTTTGCAGTACCAGTTTTCGCTGTTGGCGCCGAACCATGAGCTTGCTCTTGTGATGGCGCAGGAGAATTTCATGAGGCGGGAGCCGGTGGCGGATATATGGGTTGTCAAGCGGGATGATGTCCGGAAGATGACGCTTGAAGAGAGGCAGAGTTTGCAGAGGCTGGACAATAAGGATTACCGGAATACTAAGGGCTATGGCTATTTGAAAAAGAAATGGCGCCATTATGAGCAGGGTATGCTTGATGAAAAAGAAATTATGTCCTGGGGAGGGAAGCAGGAGAAATGAAATTGACACTTGAAGACGCATTGAAAAATGAATCTTACCGCCAGGCCGCGGCTGAGCTCCTTTTCCAGCTAGCTGATGATGATTTCATCCTTGCTTACCGCGGTTCCGAGTGGCTTGGCCTTGCTCCTCACATTGAGGAAGATGTCGCGTTTTCCTCGATCAGCCAGGACACGATGGGCCATGCAGCGATGTTTTACCAGCTCCTTTACGATTTAGGTGCAGGTGATCCAGACGAACTTGCTCATGCCAGACCGGCAGCAGATAGAAAGAATGCGATTTTGCTGGAAAAAGTGAATGGGCCAGGAACTTATTTGAATGAACCCCATTATGACTGGGCATTCGCTGTTGTCAGGAACTATTTTTACGCACAAGCGAAGAAGGTTAAGATTGAGTCGCTAAAGAACTCGTCCTACCAGCCATTGGCTGAAGCCGCTGTGAAGGTGAATATGGAGCTTTATTACCATCTGCTTCACTGGAAAACTTGGTTCTCACAGCTTGTCAGCGCAGGAGGAGAAGCAAAGACGAGAATGGAAACTGCGATGGCGACTGTTTTTGAGGAACTTGATGGCCTGTTCTCTTTAGGTGACAAAGGTGAAGAGTTGACAAAACATTATTTAATAGAGTCAGAGGATGTTCTTAGAACAAAATGGGTTCAAATGATAACACCCGTTTTCGAATCGCTGGATCTTAAAATGCCGGAGAAATTCGGGATGAAGAGCGGCAATGGACGAAATGGCGACCATACTTCAGACCTGCAGGCTGCTCTGGTTACTTTAGGTGAAGTATATAATTTTGATCCGGCAGCGAGCTGGTGATGGATGATGCTAAATGATAAGGTCATGGCAGCACTCCAATCTGTCAAGGATCCTGAAATCGACAGTGTATCGATTATCGAGCTTGGAATGCTTGAAGAACTGGAAATCACCTCTGATGGTGTTTTGATAAAACTTTTGCCGACTTTCATGGGATGCCCGGCTTTGGAAATCATTAAGAAAAATGTAATCAATGCAGTAGAGAAAATTGATGAAATCAATAAGATCGAAGTCCAGTTCATTTTCCATCCGCCGTGGACTTCCGACAGGGTATCCGATATTGGCAGGGAGCGTTTGAAGGAATTCGGAATTGCCCCTCCGCCCCGTCATATCACTGAAACAGGAGAGTGGCAGGCGGATTGCCCTTATTGCGGTTCGACCTACACAACGATGGAAAACCTATTTGGTCCAACAGCATGCCGCAGCATCTTATACTGCAAAGCCTGCAAGAATCCATTCGAGGCAATGAAACCGGTATCCACTTTGATGTGACATGCTTGACCAAAAAGTGCATGGAATGTCAGATCAAATGATTAATAGCTTTAAGAATTACATCATATATTCACTTTGATGAACAAACACTTGAAGAACCAATTTGCAAAAAAAAATCAAGTTAACAAAGGGAGAGATTTTTAATGGTAAAACTAATCGCACTTTATAAGCATCCACAAGACAAAGAGGCATTTGATAAGCACTATTTCGAAACGCATGCTCCACTGACAGCTAAGATTCCAGGACTTCGTAAAATGGAAGTGACTCGTGTTGTCGGCAGCCCAATGGGCGGGGAAGGCAAATATTATCTAATGTGCGAAATGTACTATGATGACCATGAAGCATTAAAAGCTGGAATGAAATCACCTGAGGGTAAGGCTTCTGGAAAGGATGTTATGAGTTTTGCTGGTGATCTGGTCACATTGATGATCGGTGAAGAGCAAGATGAATAGAAACTATGAATTGATTGAAACCACTGTCAAAGGGGAGATTGGACTCATTGAGCTTAATCGCCCCAAGGTTCTTAATGCGCTGAACAGGCAAATGGTTTCAGAGGTCCTTTCAGCGATGGAGAGCTATGATAATGACCCCGAAATCAAAGTCATTTTTTTAGCAGGAAAGGGCCGGGCGTTTGCGGCGGGTGCTGATATCGATGAAATGATGGAAGCCGATGCAATCAGCATGGAAACGCTGAACCAGTTCACAGATTGGGATCGTCTGGCATGGATCAAGAAACCTGTGATCGGAGCTGTACATGGCTTTGCTCTTGGAGGCGCTTTTGAACTGGCACTTTGCTGTGACATGCTATTTGCTGCTGAAAATGCAGAGTTTGGCTTTCCGGAAGTAAACCTTGGCGTTATGCCAGGTGCCGGTGGAACCCAGAGGCTGACAAAGCTTGTCGGGAAAACAAAGGCGATGGAATGGATTCTAAGCGGCAAGCGCATTTCTGCAAAAGAAGCATTGCAATACGGCATCATCAATTCAACTTTCTCTGAAGAAGTCTTGATGGAAGAAACGCTGAAATTCGCAGATACGATCGCGAAACAGGCGCCTGTTGCAGTAAGGCTCATCAAGGAATCAATCCTAAAAGCAGTTGATTATCCTTTATATGAAGGCATGCAATATGAG
>NZ_JBAVFI010000772.1:0-2148 GCF_049588175.1 Mesobacillus sp. | reverse complement strand
GGACTAGATTTGGATTTTTGGAGGTTATCTTAGAATCTAAACACCATTTTACCTATAATGGCGAGAAGTCTAAATAGGACTAATATCCCTTTTTTTCCAAATATAGGGGTAATTGTTTGACTGAACTGACTGATATTGTAAGATGTTTATATATTTAGTGCTAATTCCATCGACAGAGGAATCTAAAGGATTTTAACGTTAAAATGGTAAAAGTGAAGTTAATTTCCAATTTATCTATAGTGTTAAGATGAAAAAACATCTAGTAAAATCCTGGTCTCTGCAGCCAATGCCGGAACAGGAACTGCTGTACATACATAATTGAAATCAGGGGAGAGAGAGCAGGATGATTCTCACACTTTTTGACAGGGATAAGGCATTTGATTTAGTGCTGCCTGAAAGGGTTACGGGAAGATACATACTGAAAACGGAAGATAAAGAGAATAACCCGATCGATATGCTGGCTGTAGAAGGGGAGGATGGCCAGTGGTATTTGAAGTCCAATAAATACGCATACATAAAAAACACATCAAACGAAGTAGAATCCAAGGTCCTCATTGAACCATTCAAAACCTACACGATCTGCCGCGACAATGATCAATCCGCGCTTCTTTATGTTGAGCCGCAAACAATTGACCGCAATGAATATACCAAACATATCGCAACATCAAATCTTATTAAAATTGGGCGTTCACAGGACAGCCAGATTTGTTTTTCGAACAAACTCGTCTCGGGTTCTCATTGTGTTATTGAATATGGAACGAACGGCGATGCTGTCATCAAAGATTTCAACAGTTCAAACGGAACGTATGTAAATGGACAGAGAGTGAAAGAGAAGGAGTTGTCGATTGGGGACGTCATTTTCATCATGGGCCTCAAAATCATTTTCAATGGGCGCCTGCTTTCCCTGAACAATCCTCATAAGTCAGTTTTCCTGGACCGTAACGCTTTTAACCCGTTCGTATCTGAAAAGCCGGTAATCGAAAAAGAACTTAACCTCGATGAAATCCATTTTGAAGAAGAGAATAGTCAATTATTCTATCGTTCACCGCGATTCAAGCGGGATATTGAAAAAACGACCATCAAGATTGATCCGCCTCCACAGCAGCCAAACCTTGAAGATACACCCCTCATGCTGCTGCTCGGACCGTCAATTACGATGGGGATGGCCTCCTTGTTCACCGGACTATTAACCTTGCAAAATGTGATGCGCACAGACGGGAACATCATGACGGCAATGCCAACCCTTGTCATGTCGCTCAGTATGCTGATTGGAACCGTGCTCTGGCCGATTTTGACGAAGAAGTATGAAAAGAAGCGCCGCGTCAAACTTGAAGGAGTCCGCCAGGAGAAATACAAGGCTTATCTTAAAGACATGAAGCAGGTGATTGCGGATGAATGCAAACACCAGAGTGAAATCCTGTTCGAGAACCATGTCACGCTTGAGAACTGTGTGACGAGAATAAAACGCCGCCAGCGCAACCTATGGGAGCGCGGGATCGGACAGAATGATTTCCTGAAGGTACGCCTCGGAATTGGCGACCTGCCGCTGAATGCGGAAATCAAATATCCGGAAAAACGGTTCATGCTGGAGGATGATAACCTTCAGGATGAGCTTTACGAAATTGTAGAGAAGCCCCAGATTTTAAAGGAAGTACCTGTAACGGCCGATTTTACAGAGGAACAGATCAGCGGGATTATTGGCAGGAGGGATGAAGTCAAAAGCTTTGTCCAGGGTGTGATTTTTCAGCTGGCAGCATTGCATAGCTATGACGAGCTGAAGCTGGTATTTATTTATGATGAACACGAGCATGATACATGGAAATTTGTTAAATGGCTGCCTCATGTATGGGATGACGGGAAAACGATTCGTTTTGTAGCGACTGATGCGAATGAAATCAAAGAGCTTTCGGCTTATTTCGAAAAAGAAATCAGTGCGCGCCAGATGATGGCAGATGAAGATCTTGCGGAAATCAGCCAGCATTATGTTGTGTTCTCCATGAGCAAGAGTCTCGCCGCAAAAGCCGAGATGATCAACCAGATGTTAAAAGAGAAAAAGAAGATCAGGTTCAGCTTGATCGCCCTTTATGATGAGCTGAAAAACCTGCCAAAGGAATGTACCAATGTCATTGAACTCGATAAGAGCTTTTC
>NZ_JBAVFI010000771.1:0-11847 GCF_049588175.1 Mesobacillus sp. | reverse complement strand
GCGATGTTCCAGTCAGGATAGTAGCGATATTCTGTTACACCAACTACTTCATCCTCATGTACTGCCACAAAAACACGAATACCTGGATCTTCAAGCGGCTCCCTCCATAGATCGAACTCGAGAACTTCCTCAGGAGGAAAAACATCTTTCATTAAATTATGAAGTTTTGCAAAAAGCGGATCTTCAATACTTGTAACGCGAATGTATTCCATGAACGTTGCTCCTTATCGAGTTAGATTTTCTCTGCTACTTCCCAGTCCGGGTAAAGATCTGTACGGCGATCACGCCAGGTAGTAACTGATCCTCTTTCTCGTACTTCGTATAACAGCTCTAAATCAAGGTCGGCCGTTACAATCATGTCATTATTCAGTTCACCTTCAACAAGCAATCCTTGTGGAGGGAATGGTATATCATTGGGCGTGATAACTGCAGCCTGCCCAAAGTTAGCGCGCATGAAGTCAACAGTAGGCAGAGCACCGACTGTTCCAGTCAAAACTACATATACTTGATTTTCTACTGCGCGTGCATGGCTTGTATATCTTACTCGATGGAAGCCGTGGCGATCGTCAGTGCAAGATGGACAGAAAATTACATCCGCCCCTTTCGCCTTTGCCATTCTGACGATTTCAGGAAACTCAATATCGTAGCAAGTCAAAAGAGCAATGCGGCCTTTATCTGTATCAAATACCCTGAAATTCTCTCCCGCACTCATATTCCATTCATTAACTTCTGTAGGAGTAATATGAAGCTTCGCTTGTTCCACAATCCTTCCATCTGGATAAAACATATGTGCGACATTAAAAATTTTGCCTTCTCTGGCAATCACATGCGTTCCGCCGATTATATGCATACCGGTTTCCAAAGCGAAGTTCTGAAATAGGTTCAAATATTGTTCAGTAAAGCCAGGGAGTTCATTAATGGTCAGCCTTGTACCCTGTTCACTGCCTATTGAAAGCAATTGTGTAGTAAAGAACTCAGGAAACAGCACAAATTCTGATCCGTATTCCTGGGCTGTTTTAATATAATGCTCACATTGCAGCGCGAACTCCTCAAACGATCTGATCGTATGAAGATGGTATTGGACTGCTGAAACTCTCATTTTCATATACCATTCCCCCTGTATCTTTAAAGATTTTTTTCATCTTGAATTCGAATTTTCGGAAATACGAAAATCATTATAAAACATTTTACTTCTAATGAATATACTTTTTGCTTAAAATAGGTGCGGAATTTTGGATCGATTTTTGCTTAGGGATATTCAGCAGAAGTATTTTTAAAAAAATTTGAGGTGCTAAGGTTATTGTTGATTTTTAACTCTGTTGATTAGAGTGTAATTCTACAGTTTGGTTTTGTTTAGTAAAAATAATAATTCCTTTTTCAGAGAGTTTCGAATACAATCTAATTAGATTTAAATCTAATTAGTCGTTTATCTAACTTAATGGAGGGCAAAATGTTAAAAACGTTAAAAGCTGAAACTTCATATCGGAAACTGTTCTTAGCAGGTATTATTAATGGAATTGGAGATCGTTTTAGTCAAGTTGCTCTGCTTGCATTGATCCTGCAGATGACTGGTTCTGGCCTTTCGGTCGGAATCACAATGGCCTTAAGGATGATTCCTTTTCTGCTATTCAGTCCATTAAGCAGCAGTATTTCTTCAAAGTTTGAACGAAGGAAAGTACTGATTACCACAGATCTTTCAAGGGCGGTAATCGCCCTATCATTTCTGTGGATTAATGGCCCGGGAGATATGTGGATTGTTTACACAGCTTCCTTTTTGCTTGCTTCTGGTGAAGCTATTTACTCGCCTACAAGAAAGTCAAGCATACCGGCCATAGTTTCTCCCCAAGCCTTAAAGGAAGTAAATGCCTGGGAACAAGTTTTAATCGGATTCGTTTTGGTAATCGGGGCTTTAAGCGGTGGCGTTGTTTCGTATTTTTTAGGAGCAAAAGCTGCATTCGGGATCAACATTGTGTCTTTTATTTTGGCTGGGTGGATTCTTTCGACGATGCCAACATTAGAAGCTTACTCGAAAACGGAACAGCACAGGAATGAAAATAGTGAAAAATACGGTGATCTATGGCCTGTTATAGCTTCTTCCTCTTTTTTATTGATGTTAATGGTATTTGAAATGGTCATTCCCCTAATAAACGGCATTGAAAATGTCCTACTGAGTGTTTATGCAGTGGATACTTTCGGAAAAGCAGATTTAGGAGTAGGGTTGTTTTACAGTGCTCTTGGACTGGGTCTGATAATAAGCCCGCTGTTTTCAAAATTGATAAAAGCGCGGTTTCTGCTGTTTTCCTTTTTATGTTTAATTGGAGAAGGATTATTTTTAATGACAATCAGTCAAACGTCACTCTTTGGTTTGGCGGCCTTATTATTTTGCATGACGGCCATTTTCAGTGGCATCGGTAACACGCTCCTTGATACGGTCGCAATGGATACGATCCCGGCAAAATGGCATGGCCTATACTTTGGGCTTTCTGCGACGATTTCTAACACGATCATCGGTTTTTCCATGCTTTTTACCGGTGTGGCATTAGAGTGGTTTAATCCGAGACTGGTAGGTTTGTTTGGAGGACTCATGTACATTATTGCAGGAACCATATTTATTGTATGGGCGTTAAAATTCAGCCTTCAAAAAGAAAAAGTAAAATTGAAAGAGAAAACAATTTAAATGAAAAAGAACGAGGATTCCGGGCCCCTCGTTCTTTCTAGTGATGAATGCATGAAGTGGTCGGAATGTCATCTTGTCTTCGCGAAAACTCAATTTAATCCTAAAAAATTCAAATACGAAAAATTCGCTTATCGAATGATAATGTGCAAATGAATAGTTCGTTTTACCTAATTATTATTTCCGGAAAAGTTTTTTTCAATAATAGCAATCTGCTAGCAGTTGATATTTATATCCTATCAAGTGATAATAATTTGCTTGTTATCTTGTCGAATTGCCTCTAATAAAGTCGTTAATATGCTTCCCGATTTGTCGGATTGCGGATTTTCCAATTTCTGGATCTGTGAGGTTGTCGATTAGCACTGCGATAAAAGTCCTATTCTGTCCAAAGGTGACTATCGCACAATCATGCTCGAGTCCAGGCAATTCACCGGTTTTATTTCCTGCTATAATATACTCTTCATTCATATAAGCTGGCAGTTTTTCTCTGAATTGCTGCTGGTTGAGAATTGAAAGAAATGTGTCTCTTGAGGCTTTTGTAAGAGCAGTCCCTGTGACACCTTTTTTCAAGCATGTCACAATATCTGCAGCTGTTGTGAAATTATCCATGCCTGATTTTATAGACTGGAAATCCAGCATTTTACGCTGCAAGATCGTATTTTTCATTAATAAACTTCTTATCGTTTTATTGATGGATTCCATTCTCAGGAGATCAATGATCAGGTTTGTAGCTGAATTATCTGAGACGATGACCATAAGTGTAAGCAAGTCCTTTATTGCATAAGACTTAACACCATGTATAGCCTGCAGGACACCAGTGTCCCCAATTTTATCACTATCTCTAATAATCACATGTTCATCGGGACTGATGATGCCAGCTTCTATTTGTCTAAGGGCTTCATAAAGAATGGGAATTTTTATTAAGCTTGCAGATTGGTAAACTTCCTGGCTGTTAAACTCAATTATCTTGCCTTCGATCTCCATAAACAAACTCGCCCGGCCTTTGCACCCGGCGAGTTCACTATAAACATTCTTCTTTAGTTGCTCTATATTCATTTGAATCGTTCCTTATCGCATATTGACAAGCACTTCTTTATTTTTGCTGTCAGGCAGATTTTCGTCGTATAAGTGGCAAGCAACGAAATGGTCTGAGTCGATTTCTTGCCATGCTGGTTTTTTCTGCGCGCATACCTCCATTGCCTGCGGGCAGCGAGTTCGGAAAACACAGCCGCTTGGTGGATTCATTGGGCTAGGAAGTTCTCCTTCAAGAATGATCCGTTCACGCTTATCTTCAATATCCGGATCAGGAATTGGAATGGCCGACAGTAATGCCTGTGTATATGGATGTAGCGGCTTCTTATACAACTGATTGCTAGCTGTTAGCTCAACGATGTGACCCAGATACATAACGCCAATCCTGTTGCTGATTTGTTTTACCATTGAAAGGTCATGGGCAATGAACAAATAGGTTAACCCCTTTTCCTTCTGCAACCGTTTAAGAAGGTTTACAACCTGGGCCTGAACTGACACATCAAGAGCAGAAATCGGTTCATCCGCTATAATGAAATCTGGATCCAGGGCTAGTGCTCTTGCGATGCCAATCCTCTGACGCTGGCCCCCACTGAACTCATGCGGGTATCGGTTAGCGTGGTCACGGTTAAGCCCTACATCCTCAAGAAGCTGATATATGCGCTCCAGACGTTCTTTCTTATCTTTGTATAGGCCATGAACTTCCATTGGTTCCGAGATGATTTCCTTGACAGTTGAACGCGGGTTTAAAGATGCGTATGGATCCTGGAAAATCATTTGCATCTGCCTATGAAACTGAAATCTTTCCTTTTCGGTCATTGTATGGACATCTTTTCCGTTAAAGAGGACCTCTCCATCAGTCCTGTCATATAAACCGATCATCGTCCTTCCAGCAGTAGACTTTCCGCAGCCGGATTCGCCTACAAGCCCAAAGGTTTCCCCCTTATAAATATCGAAGCTTACCCCATCAACCGCTTTTAGGATTTCATTTTTACCCAAATAGAAATGTTTCTTTAAATCTTTAACACTCAATAAAACTTGTTTCTCCATTTTTTATTCCTCCGTATTATTCCAGTACCGTCTTGCTGCACAGAGTTCTTTTTCGTAAATTGTTCCTTCAAGTGAAATAATCTCGATATTTTTTCCTGTGTTTGGGGAATGGAGTAGTTTTCCGTCTCCATAATAAATGCCTACATGATGAATACTTCCTTTGCCTTCCTCATATGCAAAGAAAAGCAAATCACCTGGTTGTATTTCTGATAAATCAATATTGATACCGTCTGCTGCCTGTTCATGAGCATCTCTCGGAATAATGTATCCATTTGCTCGGCACATGTTATAACTGAAGCCAGAACAATCGTAACCATAGCTGCTCATTCCGCCCCAAAGATAGGAAAGTCCGAGAAATTGCTCACCAGCAGCTACAATCGCTGCCCCATTCCGTTTCGGAAGTTTATTTTCAGAAGGATAGAGAACGACATCCTCTGTTCTCAAAATGCCAATTCCGGTTGGAGTTTTAACGCGGATGCGGTCACCAATATGTTCAATGGCAGGCAGCATGGTTTGGTAGCTTAATTGCATAAGCTGTTCATCCTTCTCTGAGAACAGCAGTGCATGTTTTGAAGTAACCACAACGACTGGTCCATGCTTTATGTACCAATCAGATTGCTGGATTAGTTGTGCTTTTGGTATCCAGCCCGGATATCCACGTTCATCCTTTCCGGAAGGCTGATCAGGAACAACCACTTGTGCCCAGCCATCTGCTTCATCGATGATCAGAACTTCCTGGCCAAATAGTACCTGTGATTGTACTAGATTAGCGTCACATAGTTGAAGCCTAGTTTCATATGTCAGCTTTTCCAGCCAGGACGCCATATCTACGGAACCGGAGATGGCGTCCTGGTCTATTTCTCTTGCAGAATCATAAGAAGTCCACAACGTAGCGACAGGAACATTGACGAGCCATAAATTATTGCTTTCCACTTGATATTCCTCCTTCTATAAGGACATCTTCAATCCCTAAACCTGGCCGGTCTGGGAGGCTGATTGTTCTTCCATTATACTTTATTCCACCTGCAATCGCTTCACCTGCAAGCATAAGCGGAGCATCGAAATCAAACCGGGTGATGTTTTTCTTGCTTGCTGCGAAATGGGCTGCGGCAGTAATGCCAAGGCGTGTTTCGATCATGCTTCCAACCATGCATTCAATACCCGCTGTCTCTGCCATCTGGTTAATCATTTGTGCCTGGTAAATCCCTCCCGACTTCATCAATTTAATATTGATAAGGTCAGCGCTTCTCCGTTTAATTACTTCAAAAGCTTGTTTCGGAGTGAATACACTTTCATCTGCCATGATCAACGTTTCTACTGAATCCGTGACCTGCTTAAGGCCATCCATGTCCTCGGCTTTTACCGGCTGTTCCACCAGTTCGATATCGAGGCCCAGGTCCTCCATTTTTCTAATTGCCCTGATCGCATCCTTCGGCTTCCAGCCCTGATTTGCATCCAGCCTGATTTTTACATCATTGCCTATTCGGCGTCTAATTTCCTGAATACGTGCGATATCGGTTGAAATTTCACCTATTCCTACTTTGACCTTCAGGACATTGAATCCGTTGCTCACATAAGCAACTGCATCCTCACCCATCTCCTCAGGACTGTTCACGCTTACGGTAAAATCAGTTTCTATTTCGTTTCTGAAGCCGCCGAGGAATTGATAAAGAGGTAACCTGCAATTTTGGGATATGCAATCATATAACGCCATGTCAACCGCAGCTTTTGCGCTCGAATTGCCAATGAGGGCGGACTTGAGTCCCTGGAATATAGCTTCATAGTTTAAAAGATTCTTTTTTAACAGAAATGGTTTTATTACATCATTGATCGCAGATTCAATGCTTGCCAGGCTGTCTCCGGTGATGACCAATGTCGGAGGTGCCTCTCCCCAGCCTGCAATCCCATTGTCACAGCTTATTTTAACAAAGATTGCTTCTGCGACTGTTACTGTGCGAAGCGCCGTTTTAAAGGGCTTGGTTAAAGGGACAGCTGTGCGGAATGTCTCGATTTTTTCAATAATCATTTCAATATCCCCTTTTTAAGTAATTGCTTAATAAATCCCGCTTTCGACTATCAGAGTTTTACTTGCCGTATCCAGTTGTGCTTGAGTTCCGAATGGAATGGCAATATGCGGAGAGCAATGCCCCATTTTGAAGCCTTTCAACGCAGGCCTTCCAGCAAGTTTAATATAGTGACCGAGAACTTCATCAAGAGTCAAAGATAGCTCCCTTTCCGGTACACAATTATTGAAATCGCCAACTATGATCCCTGCTGCTTCCTGAAGCTTGCCGGCCATAAAAAGCTGGTTCAGCATTCGATCAACGGCACGCGGTTCTTCATTGATATCTTCAATTAATAGAATTTTCCCCGCTGTATCTATTTCAAATTTTGTCCCCATCGTACTGGAAAGCAGCGACAAGTTCCCTCCGACTAATGCTCCTACCGCTGTCCCTGAAACCATTTCATCAAGTTCTGATGTAGTTTCGGTATAAAGTAATTCGGTTGGTTGGAAAAGCTGCTTGAACTGATCCTTTGAAATCGGGTCGGCATCTGCTTTACCAAGATCTGAGGCAATCATCGGACCATGGAAGGTTACAATGCCTGTCTGCTGCCTGATTGCTGTGTGTAAGAAGGTGATATCACTGTAGCCCCAGAAGATTTTAGGATTTCTGCTGATGACTTTATAATCAATCGCTGAAGCTATCCGTGCAGTTCCATAACCGCCTCCTGCACAAATGATCCCTTTCACCTCATCGTCTTGGAACATTTCATGCAAATCTGCTAATCTTTCTTCGTCACTGCCTGCAAGATACCCATATTCATTGTAAAGTGATTTTCCGAGTCTATAATTCAATCCTAACTCTGCAAAGAATTTTAATCCGCGTTCGAGATTTTCTTTATTAGGCGGACTAGCAGGGGCGATAATGCCGACTGTATCCCCTTTTTTCAGTCGTTCAGGCTTAATTACCATCATCGATCGACTCCTTTTGTTAAAAATACTAAGCTATCAATATGTATATCTTCAGAAAGTATGTATTAGTAAGACTCTTTTTGTAAACTTTACACGTTAAAAATCAGCCTTAATTTAAAGGCTCTGTTAAAGCCTAATGTTTTTTGGAACCCTGTTGATTGTAGTGGAAGGCGCGCAGACTCCTGCGGGCTCAGCGCCAGCCCCGCGGAAAGCGAAGCGCCTGGAACGGAAATCAACAGCCTTGTTTAACAGAGCCATTTTTAAATCAATTAATTTAAGTAATCGTCTAAAACCCTAATTAGTAAAAAAGAGGCAATCCAAGACGGACACCTCTTTCTTAGAAAGTACAATCGTGGGAGCTAGACAACAGAAGTAAAGAACTTACTTCTTATCTGCCCATTTCAATTCAAGATAGCCAACTGGATGGCGGACAACGCCACTAACATCTTCGTTTTGCATAAAAACTTGGTTATAGAAATGAACAGTGAAAATCGGTGCTTCTTCAAAAAGAATTTTCTCTGCAGCATACATTAACTCAAAACGCTTTGTTTCATCAGACTCATTTTTAGCATCCTTGATCAGCTTGTCATACTCAGGATTTCCCCATCCAGTACGGTTCATCGAATGACCTGTCTGGAAGTTTTCCAGGAAGTTGATTGGATCTGCATAGTCAGCTAGGAAAGAACTGCGTGAAAGCTGGTGCTTAAGTGCTTTCTGTTCTTCAGCAAAAACATTCCATTCCATGTTAGCCAGCTTCACTTCAACTCCAAGGCTTTCCTTGAACATTTGCTGAAGAGCTTCTGCAATCTTCTTGTGAACATCATCTGTGCTGTATGTTAGTGTGACTTCAGGAAGCTCAGTATAGCCTTCTTCTTCCATACCCTTCTTCAAAAGAGCTTTGGCTTCTTCGATATCAGTCTTATTTAAATCTCCGCTAACTTCACGGAAATCTTTGCCTGATGGATCCTGGAATCCTGGAGAGACGAATCCATAAGCTGCTTTTTCCTGATTTTTTGTAACAAAATCCACGATTTTTTGCTGGTCTACAGCAAGTGCGAACGCCTTACGGATATTCACATTTTGGAATGGTTCCTTCGTAACATTGAAGCGGTAGAAGTAATCTCCTGCCTGGTCTTCAACTTTTACCTTTCCTTCCTTGAACAGTTTATCGGCAAGTTCAGAAGGCACATCAGAAACATCCAGGTCTCCTGCCGTGAACATTTGGTACTCAGTATTGGTATCGTCAACAATTGCCCACTCAACCTTATCAAGCTTTACATTTTCTGCATCCCAATATTTTTCGTTCTTTTCCATGACGAATTTCGTGTCATGCTCCCAGCTAGCAAGATTGAAAGGTCCGTTTCCAACGAATGAATCTGCTTCTGCAAACCATTCTGGATTTTCCTTTGCAACCTTCTCATTGATTGGGAAAAATGCAGGGTTAGCGATAACGCTTAAGAAATATGCCTGAGGGCTTGTTAATGTAACCTCAAAAGTCTTAGTGTCAACTGCTTTAACTTTCACATTATCAGCAGATCCCTTGCCGCTGTTGAACTCCTCTCCACCTTCAATGAAGTAGCCAAGGAATGCTGCAGAAGAACCTGTAGCAGGATCCAAAAGACGCTTCCATGCGAATACGAAATCGTTCGCTGTTACATCATCGCCATTTGACCATTTTGCGTTTTCGCGAATATGGAATGTGTATGTTTTGCCATCTTCGGATACATCCCATTTTTCAGCAGTCGCTTCTTCAGGCTGGTGCTCAGCATTTAAGCGCGTAAGACCTTCCATCAAATTGTTCAGCGCGCTCCATGATGCCGAGTCAAAACCGATTGGCGGATCAAATGAAGTTGGTTCCTGACCATTGTTTAGATAAAGGACCTTTTCTCCGCCCTTGTCTTTGTCCCCTTTGTCTTTTCCATCTGTTTCCTTGCCTGTGTTCTCATTTGCAGTACATGCTGCAAGTGTGAATACCAGCATGGCTGCCATCAGCATTGTCAAAAACTTCTTCACTCTGTTTCCCCCTTTAAAAGTATGTGAAAATTTATATCAAAGAGGCTTACGCCTGATTGAACAAGATTATTTACTTGCAAGTAATTTTTTTGCCCGTTCATCCTGAAGCCAGCAATCAACTACATGGCTGCTTGAAAGCGTTGTATGGAATGGAAATACCCTGTCACAAACCTCCATAGCATACGGGCATCTCGCCGTAAATGGACATCCTACCGGTGGAGAGAATAAATCCGGCGGCGTGCCGCCAATTGGGATTAACTCAGCTCCTTCTACATCAAGGCGAGGCACTGAGTTCAATAATCCCTTTGTATATGGGTGCTGCGGGTTATAGAATAGCTCTCGCCTCGTGCCGGTCTCGACGATTTTCCCAGCGTACATGACGGCGATCCGGTCTGCCACCTGGGCAACCACACCTAAGTCATGTGTGATCAGAATGATCGAGACACCTGTTTTCTTTTGGATGTCGCGAAAAAGCTCAAGGATCTGGGCCTGGATCGTTACATCCAATGCTGTCGTAGGCTCGTCCGCAATCAGGACTTCAGGCTGGCAAACCAATGCCATTGCAATGACAATTCTCTGCCTCATCCCCCCGCTGAATTGATGAGGATATTGTTTTAAGCGGACATGCGGACTAGGAATCCCTACAAGATCAAGCATCTCGATTGCTACTTTTTTTGCTTGCCCCTTTGAAAGCTTCATATGCTGAAGGATTCCCTCTGTCAGCTGTTCACCCACTGTGAGCGTAGGGTTTAGCGCAGTCATGGGATCCTGAAAAATCATTGAAATATCAGAGCCTCTGATTTTTCTCATTTCGGCATCCTTTAATTTCGTTAAATCTTTGCCTTTATAGATGATTGAACCACCATCAAATTTTCCAGGCGGCTCTGGGATTAAGCGCATGATGCTCTGAGATGTCACGCTTTTGCCGCAGCCCGATTCACCTACAATGGCAAGGGTTTCTCCTTTATGTAAATCAAAGGTGACACCGCGGACCGCTTTTACTTCACCGCCATATGTCTTGAAAGAAACATGAAGGTCTTTTACTTCAAGTACTTTTTCCATGATGCTTACCTCCTTAGCTTCGGATCAAGTGCATCCTGAAGCCCGTCGCCTAAAACGTTAAATGAAAACATTGTCATCGAGATGAAAAACGCTGGGAAGAACAAGCGCCACCAGTCTCCAGACAGAATAACCGGCAACGCATCACTTGCCATTGAACCCCAGCTCGCCATTGGTGCCTGTATACCAAGCCCCAAAAAGCTTAAGAATGCTTCGGCAAAGATGGCTGATGGTACAGATAAGGTCATCTGCACAATAATCGGTCCCATTGTGTTGGGCAGCAAGTTTTTGCGGATGATCCGGCCAGTTTTTGTTCCGAACGTTTTAGATGCTAATACGAATTCATAATTCTTGATTTGCAGGACCTGGCCTCTGACAATCCGGGCCATGCCGATCCAGCCGGTGATAGTAAGTGCAAAGATAATTGTTGCAAGACTTGGACCCATTACTACACTGATCAGAATGACAACAAGCAAATAAGGTAATCCGTATAGTACCTCGATGATTCTCATCATGACCTGGTCGGTACGGCCGCCTTTATATCCAGCAATACCTCCATAGATGACCCCGATTAAAAAATCGATAAGTGCTGCTGCTATCCCTACAAATAAGGATATTCTTGCACCATACCATGTCCTCGTGAACACATCACGACCTAAATCATCTGTTCCGAACCAGTATTCATTTGACGGAGGCAGATTCTGATTCATTAAATCCTGATGGTCCATAGTGTGTGGAGAAATAATAGGACCGAAAATCGCCATAAAGGACAAGAAGGATAAAAAGAAAAGTCCTAGCATCGCCAGCTTGTTTTTCAACAGGCGTCTCCATGCATCCTGCCAATATGATAGGCTCGGCCTTACAACAGCCTCGGCCTCTGAGTCACTTACCTGTTTAGGAACAAACCATTCGTCGGGAACAACAGATGATTCGTTTGTTTCTTGAAATTTCCGCAGAGCCATCATCTTCCCTCCTTTTTATGAAGTTTGATCCTTGGATCAAGTAGTCCATATGCCAAATCCACGAGGAATAGCATCATGATCAATAC